>JAZNFJ010000025.1:0-17279 GCA_045589035.1 Candidatus Avilachnospira sp.
GACATGACCAACGGCGAGCAGGTACTGGCAGCAGGCGGTGCAGAGCGTGTCGGCGCCGCCAAGAGCCTGTTTTACCATAAGAACAACAAGACGGGTGATAGCGTTCGAGCAGAGGCCGTCTTCCCCACCCATAAGGAAGCCATCAGTAACATGCTGGAGCATCTGCTGGCAGGCTGCATCAAATCTCTGGAGGAAATCGCCTGCGTTGGCTTTAAGGTTGTCCATGCCAAGGGTGTCACCGGTGTGCAGTATTTGACCGAAGATGTGCTGCAGGCTATGGCGGATTTTAATTCCGTCGCCCCTGCCCACAATCCGCCCTATATTGCCGCCATCCGCCAGTTTCAGGCATTGATGCCCAATACACCTATGATTGGTTCCTTTGAAACGGCATTCCATGCCCAGATGCCGCCGGAGGCCTACCTCTATCCCATTCCCATCGAGCTTTCCAAAAAGCATGCCATTCGCCGCTACGGCTTCCATGGTGCCTCTCTGGAATATCTGTCCACCTGGACTGCCAAAAAGATGTGCCGTGAAGACCTGAAGCTGGTCTGCTGTCATCTGGGCGGCAGCGGCAGTCTGTGTGCTGTAAAGAACGGTATCGGTGTGGACACCACCATGGGCATGGGCTTGCAGTGCGGTGTGCTGCAGAACAACCGCATCGGTGATATGGACCCCTATATCATCTTCCACCTGGTGGAAGAATGCGGCATGAGCCTCAGCGAAGTCAAGACCATGCTCCAGACCAAGAGCGGTCTGTACGGTCTGTCCGGCGGTGTTTCCAACGACCTGCGCGATATTCAGGAAGCTGCCGATGCAGGCAATGAGGACTGCAAGAATGCCGTGAAGGCCTATGCCTACGGCATTAAGAAATACATCGGTGCCTACACCGCTGCCATGGGCGGCCTGGATGCCATTGTCTTCGGCGGCGGCATCGGCCGGAACAGCGCGGAGGTCCGTGCCGGATCTCTGGAAGGTCTTTCCTGCTTCGGTGTGGAACTGGACGAAGAAAAAAACCGCAATGCCAAGGGCGGCGATGACATTTCCAGGGACGGAAGCCCTGTCCGGATCTTCATTGTAGATACCAACGAGGAGATCATCGTAGCAAGAAAAGCAAAAACGCTTTTGGAACAGAAGTAAGATGCACAGAAAAGAGACGTGTCACTCCGACACGCCTCTTTTTTCGTTTTTCACCAAAAGCATTGCCACGGCAACGGCGCTGATGCCGGAGATCAGCTTTGCCACGATCATGGGCACCAGCATTTCCGGTGCAAAGCCGGCTGTAAAACCCAGATGATCGCCAAAGACAAAGGCTGCCGATACGGCAAAGGCCATATTCAGAATTTTGCCTCTCGCATCCATGTCCTTGAGCATACCAAACATGGGAATAGAGTTCGCCAAGGTTGCCACCATACCGGCAGCAGCAACTTCATTCATGTCCAGCAGCCCGCCAAGCTTCATGAGAGGCTTGCGAAAAACTTTTGTGATGACATAGACCAGAGGGAATGCACCGGCCAGAACCAAGGCAATGGTGCCAACGACTTCGTATCCCTCTGACAGAGGTGCCATGCCGGGAATAATGACAAGTCCGGTGAGGGACTCCGCAAGTGCGGCGATCAGACCTACCGTAATCACAGCTGTCACAAGCCAGCCAAAGACCGTGAAGCCCTTGATCATGGCCCGCTCCGCTTTCCACAGACCCAATGCAATCAGCACAGCAAACAAGACCACCGGCAGCAAATTTTTGCAGATCATCAAAACCGGAAACCCTGCCACCAAGCCGCCTACAAAAGAGCCAAGGGGCACGGTGATGATACCGGCCAGAACACCCTGGGCCAGATATTTGCGGTCCTCCTTCTGAATGATACCCAGAGAAACCGGAATGGTAAACACAATCGCAGCACCAAGCATAGCGCCCACGATGGTACCGCCAAACAGACCGGCCTCACGGCTTTCCGCCATTTCCAATGCCAGGGTCGCACCGCCCATATCGCAGGCCAGAATAGAGCCGGGGAACATGCCGGGATCTGCACCAAACAGTCGGAACACCGGCACCACCACAGGCCGAAGCACCGATGCCAGTACAGGCGCCAGGCTGATAATACCCAACATAGACAAGGCCAGGGTACCAATGGCCATGATGCCGTTTTCAAATTCCTGACCCAAACCAAGACGGTTACCCAGGATCCGGTCCACTGCGGCAATCACAGCAAATATCGTCATCAGGTATATAATAAATTCACTCAAAGAGCTTTCCTCCCAAGGTCAAAAATCCCCATGATTTCCACATGCAGAAAGACACTTTTCTATCCGCTGTTCGCATCCAGAATACCTACTACCGCTGCATCACAGGGCAAATCCGGATTTCCGGCTCTGGCAGAGGAGCCGGTGGTTACCAGCACCCTGTCCCCTATTCCGGCACCGACCAGGTCTGCTGCCACCGCCTTTTTGCCGTCAAACTCCACAACCAGAAAGGTCTGTCCCCGCAGGGCATCGCACTTTTTGGTCGCCCAGAGATTGCCTGTTACGGTCGCCAATATCACGGTTCTCTTCCCTCCAGAATATCTTTTGCAAGGGGTGTCAGACGGCTGCCCTGCGGCGGGTGTTCTCCCCTCTGCCGCAAAAGCCTTGCCTCTTGCGCTGTAATGAGGTTTTTTTCCTGTCCCAGAACACCGACACCAAGCTGTTTTAAATGCTGCTCTGTGGCTGTCAGTTCCCGGCAAAGCAGTCTGCCATGGGCGGCCTTGTGATGCCGCTGATGGGGCCAGAGCCACACAGGCTTTCCTTCCAGTAATGCTTCACACACGATTTCATCAGGCATATGCAGCAGCTGTCCGGGAGAAAGAACGCCCAATACCACCGCTTCATAGGGTTTTTCTTTTACATAATTATAATTATGGTAATCTGGTTGTTCGCCAATCAGGTAGGCTCGCGGCTTGTGTTGATCCATGCGTTCCAGGACCGCCTGGGTCAATTCCTCCAAATTCATTGTAGAATCATCCCTAAGTCGCCCTTTTTGAACCCACAGGCATTGGCTTCATCATAATCCAGATGGGCATAGGTGCGAAAATCGGGACTGACCCGCACGGCAACCTGTTCCAGCACCATTGGTCTGTCTGTCAAGGTCCGCAGCCGCACCACTGCACCATGCTTCACACCTTGTAAAGCCGCATCTTCCGGCGTCATGTGGATATGCCGCTGGGCGACCATAGCCCCCTGCTGCAGTTCCACTGTCCCCTTTTCACCGATGAGGGTAATGGGCGCAGATCCTTTTACATCGCCGGACAGGCGGACAGGCGGCTTAATACCAAGAGAAACCGCATCGGTCAGAGACAGCTCTACCTGTGCTTCTTTGCGGCAAGGGCCAAGCACTGCCACATGCTTGATCTCACCTTTTGGGGTGCGAAGTGTCACCCGTTCCTGTGCCAGATACTGCCCCGGCTGTGAAAGAGGCCGTGAGGGTGTCAGATCGTGGCCGAAGAGAGTTTCCGCCTGTTCCCTTGTCACATGGGCATGGCGGCCGGATGCTTCCAGTTCCACAAAAAGCCGCCGCTGCAGCTGCTCCGTCAGTTTTTCAAGGCTTCTCTCCATGGCTGCTCTCCTTTTTGATGCGTATCATAAGAATCCAGACCAGGCTGCTCATACGGTTGAGCACCTGAATCAAATCTGTTCGCTGCCCAAAGGCGCGGCAGGCTGCAATTTCCGTCTGCCGCACCATGGTGCGCAGACAGTTGAGCCGCAAAAGCATGGGATCATCTTCAAACCGGGGCATAAAATGAGGCTGATCATAATACTTCTGGGGAAAATGGCTGTGGGCACGAAGTTCATCGGCAGTCAGTCCGCAGATCGGTTTCTCCTCCCATGGCTCATCCAGAACATCACACCGCATGATCTGCCGGGATACCTCCAGAAGTTCCTCCAGATTTGACCGCAATTCCCCCTGCGCCATCCTGCCGCAAAGGAGAATCTCCGCCTGCAGATTGTCCATCAGCCCTCGAAAGATGATCCGCGGATGCTCCTTGGGTACCAAAACATCTGGTTTCAGGTGGGTCATCCGTTCCGGCTTCTTTTCCATGCGAACACCGCCGGAGGTTTTATAATAGCGGGGTTTCGCCTGCTCTGCCGGCAGGATCTCCACCCCGTCAGACTGCAGCCAATCTCTGGCAGAGGGAGTCAGAATATCCCCCTGCGCCAGATAGAACACCCGTCTTCCGTCCTTTACACGGACATTGGCTTTGGCATCTTCTGCCGTAAAGACTGCCATCAGGCCTCACTGCCGCCGGCCTTCTGACCTTGGCGACCCTTGGGCAGGATGGCATCCACTTCCATGTGGGGTCTGGGGATCACATGGACAGAAACCAGTTCGCCAACCTTTTCCGCTGCAGCCGCACCGGCATCGGTGGCCGCCTTGACGGCACCCACATCGCCGCGCACCATCACAGTCACCAGACCGCCGCCGACCTGTTCCTTTCCCACCAGATTGACATTGGCAGACTTCACCATGGCATCTGCCGCTTCAATGGCACCAACCAGACCTTTGGTTTCCACCATACCCAACGCATTGGTATTGATCATAACAAACTACTCCTTTATATTCGTTAATGCAATCTCTGCAGCAGCCGTTCCATGAGCCGCTCCAGCAGTTCTTCCTCTACAGGTTCTTTGGTAGTATGCGCAATGGCGGCTTCCTTATGCCCCCATGCCACACGGCGAATGTTGATGAGATCCATGGGGCCAATATTATTACTGGAGGAACTGCCACCAACGGCACCGCAGCCCAAAGTCAAAGCAGGAAACAGCCCTGTGGTTTCCCCAATACCGCCCAATGCAGCCGGAGTATTGACCAGAAACCGGGAAACCGGCACCTTCCGCGCAAATCGTTCAATGACCCCTTCATCCTTTGCATGAATGGAGAAGGTATGACCGCTGCCCTCATGCTCCAGAATGGCGCAGCTGAGAGAAAGCGCTTCATTTTCATTTTCCACACGGTAAAGTCCCAGCACCGGGCACAGCTTTTCCATGGAATAGGGAAATTTTGCACCGGCTCCGGTTTCCCGGGCAGCCAGAACTCTGGCAGCCTGTGCCTGACCGGAGAGTCCTGCCATTTTTGCGATCTCCCCCGCCGTCTTGCCGACGATCTGGGGGTTCATGGTGCCATTGCCCCGGAAGAGCATGGCAGCCAGTTTCTTAGACTCCTCGTCCGTGAGGATATACACACCCTGCCGGAGAAGTTCTTTCTCCGCTTCTTCTGCAAATCCCCGCTCCAGAATGATACTCTGCTCTGAAGCACAGATCACACCGTTGTCAAAGGTCTTGGAGCGGATCACATCAGCAACCGCCTGCTTCAGATCACAGGTGGGATGGAAATAGGAAGGTCCGTTGCCTGCGCCCACACCGATGGCGGGTGTACCGGAAGAATAGGCCGAGCGCACCATAGCACTGCCGCCGGTTGCCAAAATCAGCTTCACCTTCGGGTGCTTCATCAGTTCCTCCACCGCCTGCATGGTGGGCAGACTGATACAGCCAATGGCACCTCTGGGGCAGCCGGCAGCTTCCGCTGCCTGCGCCAACAGTTCCGCCGCTCTTAAGGAGCATTTTTTCGCACCGGGATGGGGTGACAGTACAATGGCATTGCCGCCTTTCAGAGCGATCATAGCCTTATAAATCACCGTGGAGGTAGGATTGGTGGAAGGCGCAATACCGGCAATGACACCCACCGGCACCGCCACATCCCAGACCTGTTTTTCCCGGTCTTTCCGCAGAATGCCCACGGTTTTCTGATCGCGGATGGCTTCCCAGAGCCGGTGGGATGCAAAGCGGTTCTTTACAATTTTATCCTGCACATTGCCAAAACCCGTTTCCTCCACCGCCATGGATGCCAGTTCCGTCGCATAATCGGCAGCTGTTTTTGCCATGGCTTCCACGATTCGGTCGATGGCTTGCTGATCCATGGTGCAGAGGACTTTCTGCGCTTCTGCCGCCGCTTCCACCAGATCACGAACCTGCTGCCGGCTCATCAGATCTTTTGACAGTTCCATTTACATTCCTCCCAAATCCATTGGTCTGGCTGCAACCTCCCGCACGGTCTGCGCAAAGGCATCGCAGGCAGCCTGACAGGCACTCTGGGTACCCGTCAGAAGGCCACCGGAGAAGTTGGTTTCCGTAGGCGGAGCAAAAAATTCCATCAATTCCACATCCGATGCTTTCAGGGCCGCATCCAGTCCCTGTATGGCCTCCACCGGCGGTGCAACCAGATAGGCAATGGCCTGTCCCACCGGAACTTTTGCCATCTGGGCAAGATAGGAGCCGGTTCTGGACACACAGTGGGCCAGATAGACCACATCTTCCGCCTCGTTAGCAGTGCGGAAACCGGCTCCGCTATTGAGGAAGGCTTCCGCTCCGCGAAGTCCGCTTGCCACCTCCGCCGGGGTAGGCCCTGCCAGAACACCGATGACTTCACCTGCCAATGCCGTGGAAGCATTGGCAGCTCCGGCATAGAGGCTTCTGGCATAGACCACCTCCACATTGGATACTTTGGTGGCTTCGTCCAATGCCATATAGGTCATATCATCACTGTCCGTGGAGATCAGACCAATGGCGCGATAGTGATTGGGAATCCCCAATGCCCTTGCAAGTCCCGGACTGAGATTGGGAATCAGCCGCAGGGTCAGGATTTCCACCGGTAAAACGCGTCCTGTCATACCATCACCTCAAATCGATACCGGATGCTTTTTTCTCCAGCATGGTGTGGATCAATTCCGCAATATGGGCACCCGCCTCCACTGCCGGTGTGCCCTGCCGGTGGATGTTGGAAACCACCGTCCGCTTCGCTTCGGGAATACCGATTTTAGGCGCATAGGTGATATAGGCGGACATGGATTCGCTTGTCACAAGACCGGGGCGTTCGCCCACCAGCATACAGACCAGCTCCGCTCCTGTGATCTCACCGATGTGATCCGTTGCGCCAACTCTGGCATACTGGATAAACAGGGTTTTGCCCAAGGTGATGCCATAGGTTTTCAGCCCCTGCTCAATGGCTGCGGCGCAGTCCAAAGCATTGGCCATGACCGCATTGGAAGACAGGCCGTCACCGATGACCAGCAGCACACGAGGGTTCGGACCGCAGGTGTTTTTGATGACCACCTGATTCTTTTCATCGAACCGTCTGCCCAAGTCCGGTCGGGTCAGATACTGATCCTTGTCCTTACACATGGTCTGGGTGAAGGCAAGGCCGTTTTTCCTGTAAAAATCTTCATTCACCAGAGAAAAGACACTGTCCTGTGCGGCTGCATGATCGGCACGGAAGCGAAGCATGGACATTGTCCGGTATCTGGCACCGGTACGACCCAGACCCAGCCGGGCAGGTGTCTGCCGCTTCAATCGCAGATATTCCTCCCCATGGGCAGGATTTTTGACCAGATAGGTCGCACGAAGATCTTGTTCCGTCAAATCCGGCAGGCAGCCATCTTCCACAGCGGTCTGGGGCATTTCCGATGTTTCTCCCATCTCCTGCAGCAGCTGTGCTACCAGCTGTTTCAGTTCCTGTTTATCCATGGCGCACCTCCTGCAGCAGTACAGAGCCGTCGCCGGCCTTCTTTGTCAGTTTTCCATTTTCCACAAACCCCATTTTCTCCAGCCAGTTCTGGAAAGGCGGAATGGCAGTCAGATGAAAAATTTCACGCAGGGCTGCCGTTTCCCGGAAGCCTGTGGTCTGATAGTTGAGCATCACATCATCGCCGTGGGGAATGCCCATAAAGTAGTTGCAGCCGGCAGCGGTCAGCAATGCCGCCAGATTTTCAATATCATTCTGGTCGGCCTTCATATGGTTGGTGTAACAGGCATCGCAGCCCATGGGGATGCCGGACAGCTTGCCCATAAAATGATCTTCCAGGCCGGCACGGATGACCTGCTTGGAGTTATACAGATACTCAGGGCCGATAAAACCAACCACCGTATTGACCAGAAAAGGCTGATACTGCCGGGCAAAGCCGTAGCATCGAGCCTCCATGGTCACCTGATCGGCGCCGTGATGGGCCTCTGCGGACAGTTCCGAACCCTGACCGGTTTCAAAATACATGACATTGGGGCCGGTTGCTGTGCCTTTGTGCAGTGCCATCTGCCGGGCTTCTTCCAACATCGCACCGCTGATACCAAAGGCCTCGTTGCCCTTCTGGCTGCCGGCAATGGACTGGAACACCAGGTCCATGGGCGCACCCTTTTTCAGCGCCTCCATCTGCGTGGTCACATGACCCAGAACGCAAATCTGCGTGGGAATTTCCCACTTCTGCCGGACATCGTGGAACATCCGCAAAATCTGCCCCAGCCGTTCGGCAGAATCCGTCACAGGGTTCAGACCCAAAACCGCATCGCCTGCGCCAAAACTTAAACCTTCCAGCAAAGATGCCAGAATACCGTCCGGGTCATCGGTGGTATGGTTGGGCTGCAGTCGGCAGCTGAGGGTGCCGGGCAGACCGATGGTGGTATTGCAATGGGCGGTCACGCGGATTTTATTGGCGGCGTAGATGAGATCCAGATTGCTCATCAGCTTTGCCACCGCTGCGATCATTTCGGAAGTCAGGCCCTTGGAAATGCGGTGAATGTCTGCTTCTGTGGTATTTTCGCATAAAATCCATTCCCGAAGTTCAGAAACCGTCCAGTTTTTGATTTCTTCATAGATGGTCAGATTGACACCGTCCTGAATGATGCGGGTGACCTCATCCTGCTCATAAGGCACGGCAGGGTTTTCCCGCAGATCCCGAAGGGTCAGTTGGGCAAGGACAACCTTGGCAGCCACCCGTTCCGCCGCATTTTCTGCGGCAATGCCTGCCAGTTTGTCACCGGATTTTTCTTCGTTGGCCTTGGCCATGACCTCTTTCACAGAAGAAAAGGCATAGGTCTGACCAAGCAGTTTTGTTTTTAGCAGCAAAATACATGCCTCCTATTCAAATGCCAGTGTCTTTACGATGACCGGAACTGCCGCGCCGCCTGCAACAGGAGCGGCAATATCCAGATAACTGCCTGTGGGTATGTGGATGCGGTCAATACAGATCAGCGGTGCTGTCTTTCCAAGACGAAGCTGCAATGCCTGTCCCAAAGCCTTTGCCATATCCTGTTCCACCGCCACCACCAGAGGCGCAGACAGAGGCTGCACGCCCTCGGCGATGGTATCCGCCAGCTGTGAGATCCGCTGAAAGGTGGGACTTGGCTCTCCTTCCAGAAACAATGCCGCTGTTTCTTCTCCATAGACAGACAGCTTCTCTTTGATTTCCTGCCTGCTCACCTGCTGCAGGTGAACCACCGGCAGATTTTGCAGGGGAAAATCAATTCCGGAGTAGGAAATGGTAGAGCCGGACAGTTCTGTGGTATAGCTGCCTGCACCGATGACTGTGGCGCGGATGGTTTCCTGACCCAAAAGGTATTCCTGCGAACAGAGTCTGGATTTTGCGATGGCTTTGCCCAGAAGGATACCCAGATCCCCATAACGGAGCCAATCAGCTTCGCTTTCGCCAATCAGATCCGCCACACCACCGGAGAAGGACACCAAAACAGGTTCATTGGGCAGGGTTACCATCTTATCTGTGATTAGTTTTTGCAGACGCTCATCCATTGGTCGTAGACCGGCTGCCTGCTCCAGAACTTCCGCCAGTTCCTCCGCCAGCTTTTGCGGATCATCGGTATCCATGCCCTTCAGCACCGGCGAAACATAGGTCGGATTGCCCTGAGAATCGAATTTCATCAATCTGCCGCCTACATTCAGGCAGCCTGTATCCACCAGATTGCCCTGCGGGTCAAAAAGTGCCAGATTGGATGTGCCGCCGCCAATGTCCATATGCAGGACATACCGCCGTTTATTCCTTGCAGCCCGATCTGCACCGGCTCCCCGGGCAGCCAGAATGCTCTCCAGTGCAGGACCTGCTGTGGCAACCACAAAATCCCCGGCGAACTCCGCAAGGGCGGATAAAACCTGTCTGGCATTTTCTTTCCGCGCTGTTTCCCCTGTGATGATGACTGCACCGGTCTGTACATTTGAGGACTTGATCTCCGCTTTCCGGTATTCTTCGGCAATGATGGAACGGACACCCTCTGCATCAATGGTATCGGCAGAAAGCAGCGGGGTAAAATGAATGTCGCTTCGATAGAGCACTTCCCTATTTACGATCTCCATGCGGGGAACTGTAAAAGAAGATGCCGTGTTTTCCACCTGCAGGCGGGACAGGATCATCTGGGTTGTGCTGGTGCCCAAATCAATTCCAACCGATAAGATGCTTTCCATCAATGTCCCACCGCCTGCAGGATTTTACGGATTTTTTCCGGTGTTGCCGGCTCCGGATTGGTTTTACAGCATCCATCGGCAAGAATGGCAGGAATCAGTTCTTCGCAAGCTTTTGGCTCTTTCCCCGCCTGCTGCAAGGTGGCAGGCAGCCCCAGTTTGCTGCGCAGATTGACAATGGCATTGGTCAGATTCCGAAGGCTCATTCGCTCCGTTGCCCCTGAGAGCCCGCACAGCTTTGCCAGTCTGGCATATTGGGGTAAAGCAGACTCGTTAACTGCCATCACATGTGGCAGCACCATGGCACACAGCCGTCCATGTGGCAGATGATATACACCGCCCAGCACATGAGCAACCGCATGGCACAGACCCAGACCCGCATTGTCAAAAGCCATGCCTGCCATAGTGGCGGCTTCCAGCATCCGCCCCCGTGCATCCCCATCTCCGGAAAAAGCCGCAGGCAGATCGTTCAGCGCTGTCACAGCACCGGAGAATGCCAGAGCATCGGTAAAACTGCTGCGATTTGTGGCAGCAATGGCCTCCACGCAATGGGCCAGCAGATCCATACCCGTATCTGCCACCAGTCCTTTTGGCAGCGACAGCAGCAGGTCATGATCCAGAATGGCTGCATCAGGGCGCAGCTCTGGGTCTACCACCGGATGCTTGATTCCATCCTTTGTGAGGACAGAAAAAGATGTGACTTCCGATCCGCTGCCGGCAGTAGTGGGGATGGCATAGAAGGTCATAGGCATCCCTGCTGCCAGCCGAATGGCCTTGGCGCAGTCCATGGGGCTGCCGCCGCCCAGCGCAATGAGCAGATCAGGCTTGTACTGCACACAAAGTGCCGCACCCTCTGCCGCCAGTTCTGCCGAAGGATCGGGCTGCACCTTGTCAAAGACCCGGACTTCCGCATTGGGGACGAGTTTTCCCACTTCCACGGCTTTCCCTGTTTGGGAAAAATAACTGTCCGTTACCACCAGCACACGCACAGCCTTGCAGTCATTTAAAGCTGCCAAAGCATGCTTTCCTGTATATATTTTTGTTGGACAATGGAAAACTTTCATCATTTCACCGTCTTTCGGCTTTAGTATGACCAGGAAAAAGCGGATTATGTTGTAAACTTCTTTCCCGCCATTGGCAGCGGGGAAATTTTGTGGTATGATAAACAAAAATGTTTACAGGTGATTTTATGGAACATAAAGACCTTCTTTCCGGTATCTGCCCCCAGTGCGGCGAAAAGCTGGAAATCCCTGCCCATCTGGATGCGTTCTCCTGCATGTACTGCGGTGCAAGACTTTCCCAAAAGGATCTGAGTGCAGAAGTCGATCCCGTTGCTTCCACCGAAGCCGAAGCCGCTGCCGATTACTACAAAGCAAATATTCTGCAGGTCGTTACGGAGCACAGAGAAATTGAAAAATCCCTGACCAGAAATGCCTACGAGCCCGCCATGGATGCCTACGAAGCCCAATGCGGCAAGATTTTTGAACAGCTGAATACCGCCTGCATGGGCGGGGCTTTGACTGTCCGGGAGGCTGCCGATTGGCTGTTGGATCGACTGGAGGAACAATGGGTCGTGGATCTCAAAAAGAAAAAGCTGGGGCAGACTGCCGCCAGCTTGCGTGATGGGGATAAATTCCTCATTGCCGTGTTCCTTGTGCCTATGATTCGCCGGCTGGGTCTTAGCTGCATCAGTGATTACTGCAACGCTCTCCATGCCGCCTGGATGGAGCGTTTCCCCAAATCTCTCTGGCAGGTAGGCGATTTTGACAGCATCAACAACAGCTTCCGAAAGAAGTTCCTGGGCCTTTGCTTTATTACTACCGCAGTATGTTTGGAGGAAGGTAAAAGTGATGACTGTGCAGAACTGACTGCCTTCCGTAATTTCCGGGACGGATATCTGCAGTCCTGCCCCGATGGCAAAGCGCTGATTGAAGAATACTACGCTATCGCACCCAGCATTGTTCTGGAAATCGAAAAATCCGCAGACCCCAAAAGCCGCTATGCCGAAATCCGCAAGGAATATCTGCAGCCCTGCTATGAGGATCTGCAGGCAGGTCGGCAGCTGCAGTGTAAGCTGCGTTATACAGAAATGGTCCGCGCCCTGCAAAAAGAATATTTGAGCTGACAAAAACGACCCATTCTCTTTCGGGAATGGGTCGTTTTGTTATGCACGATTCAGAAGCCAGACACCTAAATTCAGATAAGATGCAAAGATCACCCAGATCAGATAGGGCAGCTGCAGAATTCCTGCCAGCGGATCTACTCTCCAGAAGGCATAAACCATCAGCGCCACCAGCACAATCAGCAGAATCAGCCAAAGGTAGGCAAAGCCGAATGCCTGCAAATTAAAGAAGAACAAACTCCAGAAGAAATTGACCACCAGCTGCACCACGAAAATATTCAGCGCGCGGTTTCTCCAAATACTCGGTTCCGACAAGCTTACCCGCGCCGCACCAATTCCCATCAGCGCATACAGAATCGTCCACACGATGGGAAAGACGATGGCAGGCGGAGAAAGGGGCGGCTGCACAATTTGCTGGGTATAGAGATCCATGTTCCCTCTTGTGAGCCATGCTGCCAAAAGCCCAACAGCCTCGGAGAGCAAAATCCAACCGACATATTGCCATGCTTGTTTTTTCATATCATCACCCAAAACAAGCCTATGCAGAAGAAAATCGGCGCAGAACAAGTCTGCACCGATTTGATTGATTTAAGAAACCTTATGACCGCGGTCGCAGATGACCTTGATCACATCGTCCACATGCTTCTGGCAGGTTTCCTTATCGGGAGCTTCCACCATCACACGGATCACAGGCTCTGTGCCGGACTCACGGACGAGGATACGGCCGCTTTCGCCCAATTCCTTGGCAACTGCATCCACAGCAGCCTGAACTTCGGGATCCTGACGGGCTTCCAGCTTATCCTTGACGCGAACATTGACCAGCACCTGGGGATAGATGGTCAGATCGGCAGCCAGTTCGCCGAGGGTCTTCTTCTTGGAGAGCATAACTTCCATCATCTTCAGACTGGTGAGAATGCCGTCACCGGTAGAGGCATACTTGGAGAAGATGATATGACCGGACTGCTCACCGCCCAGACGGCAGCCGTTCTGGCTCATGTACTCATAAACGTACTTATCGCCCACAGCGGTCTTGGCATAGCCGATGCCGCAGGCATCAAAAGCCTTATACAGGCCGAAGTTGGACATGACCGTGGTGACAACGGTGTTGCTCAGCAGCTTATCCCGATCCTTCATGTACTTGCCGTAGATGTACAGGATATGGTCGCCATTGATCACATTGCCGTTTTCATCCACACACAGGCAACGGTCAGCATCGCCGTCGTAGGCAAAGCCCACATCCAGTCCCTGCTCCACCACCAGCTTCTGCAGACCCTCAATGTGGGTGGAACCGGCATCGAGGTTGATGTTGGTGCCGTTGGGATCGGCATTGATCACATAGGTCTTGGCGCCCAGCGCATCAAAAACGGACTTGGCAATGTTCCATGCGCTGCCGTTGGCACAGTCCAGACCGACCTTCTTGCCCTTAAAGGAATGGACACCCAGAGAGATCAGATAGCCGATGTAGCGATTACGGCCGGACACATAGTCCACAGTACGGCCAATATGTTCCCGATGGGCATAGGGCACATCTTCCCACTTCTGGCCGAAGACTTCCAGTTTGCCGTCCAGATAATCTTCGATGAGGGCGATGGTGTCTTCATCCATCTTTTCGCCATGGCCGTTGATCAGCTTGATGCCGTTGTCATAGAAGGGGTTGTGGCTGGCGGAGATCATGATGCCGCAGTCGAAACTGTCCACCCGTGCCACATAGGCAACGGAGGGCGTGGTAGTGACATGGAGCATGTAGGCATCTGCACCGGAGGCAACCAGGCCACCGATCAGACAATACTCAAACATATAGCTGGAGCGACGGGTGTCCTTACCGATGACGATGCGGGCAGGACCTTCTTCACCGGCCTGACGGCGGAGTTCGCCATAGTACCAGCCCAGGAAACGACCGACCCGATAAGCATGGTCAGCAGTCAAATTACAGTTGGCTTCGCCGCGGAAACCATCTGTGCCGAAATATTTACCCATAATTTTTCTCTCCTTACTTCAAATCCGAGAAAACACACAGACACATCTTTCCAGTCTGTTTTAACTAAGATATTATACTGCCTATATGATCTTTTTTCAACTAAAATTTAAAAAAGTACTGTTGAAATCTACCAGAAGTTGCGGTACAATAGATCATGAACTACTATACATAGGAGGTAACGGTGATTATGCAGGAACTTCGCCGCCATAAGCGGGTATTCGCTTTTCTGCTGCCCTTTATTGCTTTGTTTACCAAATGGAAATTCCGTTTTACATATGACAGTCTGAAAGATGTGGAAGGTCCTTACCTGCTTCTGCCCAACCACAATCTGGAACTGGATCCCATGATCGTTGGTGTTGCCGCATCAAAGCACCTGTACTTCGTTGCCAGTGAGCACCTGTCCAGAAAGGGCTTTGTCACGAAACTTCTCAACTATTTTCTCAAGCCCATCTACCATCAGAAAGGCAGAGCCGGTGCCCATACCGTAAAGGAAATTCTCAAAACCCTCCGCTCCGGTACCAGTGTGTGCCTGTTCCCCGAGGGCAACCGTTCTTTTAACGGACAAACGCTTTCCATCCCTCCCGCAACAGGTAAAATGGCAAAGAAAAGCGGTGCAAAGCTGGTCACCTATCGGTTTGAAGGTCACTATCTGACCCAGCCCAGATGGGCCACCACTCTGCGCAGAGGCAAACTCCGCGGTCGTTTGGTTCATGTCTATACCCCCGAAGAATTGCAGTCCATGACCGATGCGCAGGTCAACGAAGCCATCGTCCGCGACCTCTGGGAAGATGCCTACGAAACCCAGAAGGAGCAGATGATTCCCTTCAAAGGCAAGCATCTGGCATTGGGTATGGAATCCACCGTCTTTGCCTGCCCTGCCTGCAAGCAGATCGGCACTTTGAAGACCGACGACAATGCCCTGTTCTGCACTTGCGGTTTCCATGCAGATTTCGATGCCTACGGCTATCTGACCGACAAAAACGGACAGAAAATGACCATCATCCAGTTGGATGAAGCCCAGAAAAAGCTGCTGGAAGAACTGGCAGCTGCTCCCACCGAAGCCCCCCTGTTCTCCGATGAAGTGCTGCTGCAACAGATCGGTGATAATCATGAACTGCTCGCTGAAACCAAAGGCGGATTGATGGCTTGCAAGGACAAACTGATCCTCTGCGGGCAGGAGATCCCCTATACCGATGTTTTGGGCATGTCCATCTACTCCAGAAACGTTCTGGTGCTGCATACCCTCTCCGACGGCAAGCACTACGAGATCCGAGGCGATCTCAGCTTCTCTGCTCTGAAGTATCTCTACCTCTACGAAATTGCAAAGAAGGAAGTCGTTTCATGAAACATCTCATCGGTTTCTATGATTACACGGTCATTCTGACCTACCTCAGCCTGTTCTCTGCCATTATCGGCATGGTGCAGACCTCCCGCGGACACTTTACCGCTGCCGTTCTTTGTATCATGCTCTCCGGTTTTCTCGATGCTTTTGACGGTCCTGTGGCACGCACCAAGAAAAACCGTACCGACGACGAAAAGAGCTTCGGCATTCAACTGGATTCCCTCTGCGACATTGTCAGCTTTGGCGTTGTGCCCGCATTTCTCTGCTATAACTTAGGCGCAGACGGTTTCCTGGGCAGTATCTTGATCTTACTCTATACCCTTTGTGCATTGATCCGGCTGGCATTTTTCAATGTACTGGAGGCCAAGCGGCAGAAGAATGAAGGCGGCTGCAACAAGATCTACCACGGTCTGCCTGTAACCACCATTGCCATTATTTTGCCCATCGTCTATGTTCTGAAATTCGCCATGGGGAGCCATGGCTTTGAGATCGTTCTCCACACAATGCTGGCACTTGTCAGCCTTCTGTTCGTTTTGGACATTCAAGTCCGTAAGCCCGATTGGAGCCGGCTGTTCCACAAGAGAACCGCTTGCTCCCCCGAAGAGAGAGAATATGAAACTGTTTCTTAAGAGTATCATTGTAGGTCTTGGCGGTATTTCCCCGGGACTCAGCGGCAGTGTGCTGATGATCATTTTCGGCATCTATCAGGATGCGCTGGATGCCATCGGTACCCTGTTCTGGGATTTTAAGCGGAAAATCCGTTTTCTGATGCCCATGGCTGCAGGTATCATCGTAGGACTTTTCCTGTTCAGCAAGGTATTGAATTTCTTCCTGACCCATTATGAGATGCAGACCCGCTTCACCTTCCTTGGTCTGATTATCGGTACCATCCCCCTGTTCTACCGGGAAATGCGGAGAAAGGGATTTTCCTGGAAGTACATTCCTGTGATCGTGGCGGCATTTGTGGCTGGCATTCTGCTGTTCACGCTGAACCGCGATCCCTTCCCCCAGATTACCGACCCCAATCTGCTGCAGAAGATCGCCATGGGTGTTGCCGTTGCGGCTTCCGCCATCGTTCCCGGTGCAGACTCCGTGGTCATCCTGTCCACCATGGGACTTTATGAGTTGTACTTATCCGTCATGGCCGCGCCGGTTGCTAATCTTTCCATTCTGCTTCCCATGATCATCGGTGTGGCAGCAGGCGGTATCGGTGTGTCGTTTATTATGACCCGGTTGTTCAAGTTCTGCTACACGGCAACTTATTCCGTCATTTTTGGCTTGTTTATTGCCATGATCCCCAACATTCTCAACGAAAGCTGTCAGCTTGCCATGAATGGACAAAGCATCGTCAGTCTGGTGCTGATGGTAGGCGGTTTCTTTCTCTCCCTGTATATGGGCAGAGTCAAAAAAGAACCGGAAGAAGCTTGATAAAATAAATATCCCCCCGCATAGCGGGGGGTATTTCATTTTCGGGCATAGCCCTAATATTACTGGCAGCGCATAAATGCGCTTTTGGTTGGCCTGCCAGCCACGCACAGGATTACTTGCTACCCGTAAACGGGTCTCTTGG
>JAZNFJ010000026.1:0-11831 GCA_045589035.1 Candidatus Avilachnospira sp.
CTTACTACACCGCCAAGATCTATGAAAACGATCCCTTCGCAAAGCTGGACCAGAACGGTGTCGGCATGCTGATGGAGATGGCCGTGTCCAAGTCCAAGGCAACCGGCAAGAAGCTGCACTACGGTATCTGCGGCGAGCACGGCGGCGACCCCATGTCCGTGGAGTTCTGCCACCAGATCGGTCTGGACTACGTTTCCTGCTCCCCCTTCCTCGTGCCCATCGCACGTCTGGCCGCCGCACAGGCTGCTATCAAAACTGGGGAGGCCTAATCTGTACTTCAAGTTTTCCATCGGATACGAGGAAGCTCAACAGTATAGGAAAGCCAAGGGTCAGTATCTAAGACCCTCTCAGTGGGAAGATCTCACCTGCGAGGTCTTTATCTGAATAAGTTTTATCCCGGGTTACCAGAAATGGTAACCCGGGATTTTTTCGTTTTTGCGGCACATTCGACTGTTTATCCTCGGAGCGGTACAATCATGGTAGAAAACAAACAAAGGAGGATTGACCATGAATATCTCTTATATCCGCTCCGGGGACTACTTCATTCCAGATTTGAAGCTACCGGAAGAGACCCGTCCTATCGGCAGATGGGGCCGCATGCACCGGAACTATCTAAAAGAACAGGGCCCCCGAGAGAAGCAAAATTTTTGCAAGAGAATGTCGGATTGCCACAGATTATTGCTATTCTGTAAGGTACATATTCCGATTCACTGTCTAATCACAAAAAAGATATCCCCTTGTTACTTTATATCTCTCTTGTATTTTGTAGGTTCTGTTTATCCTTTAGCAGAAAACAGCTCGTGTATGCAATTTTATGAGAGCCGTAGTAATACTGTAAGCCGTTTGCCTTACAGATCTCCAGCACCACCATACCGTAGGCTTCCATCGAGGAAGTCATCTTGTCCGGAAAACGGCAGGGTTCGTCAGGGTAGGTGCATTGGGCACACTGGGTGCAGCAGCCGGCGCCGATAGCCAGGACGGGGATGCCCGCATCCCGCAGCGCTTCGTACATTTCGGAGAAATGCTCCTTATGTTCGGCTTCGATTTCCATCATGGCTTCAAAATCGTAGCTGTCTTCGATGTCACCGTAGGTCTGCACCAGAATGCCCCGGGTGCAGGCTTTCAGTCTTTCACCGCATTCTTCCAGGGTGCCGCAGCCGGGAGGGCAACTCCAGCGCTTGCCGTACTGACCGCAGAAATTGGCAGCGCACATATCCCGTACTTCCGTTTTCAGTTCGATGGTTGCGGGATTCAGGGCAGCCCAGGCGGAAAAGCCGACATCTCGCGCCATTTCACAGAGTTGTTCGTAAGTCATTCGTCTTCCTCCTCGCAAAATCCCAACGCATCAACAAAGCAATCCTGGAACTGAGGCAGACTTGCCAGTTCCAAAAATTCGGTATTCTTTGCCAATCTCTGGCTGTATACAAATTCTGCCCGATTCAGGGCACAGAGCTTGGCACCTTCGCCGGCAGCGTTGCCGATGGGTATGATCCGATTCTGGAGAATCGGGGGAATCATACCGATACGGCAGGCAGAAACGGGATTCATGTAATTGCCGAAGGCACCGGCCAGGTAAACCTTGCGGATATCCGCCACCTCCGCACCCAGTTTTTCCGCCAATAACTCAATCCCCGCCCGGATAGCTGCCTTGGCAAGCTGAACCTCTCGGATATCCTTTTGAGTCAATGTTACATTGTCACACAGTTCGTACTGCTTTCCCTCCAGCCGTCCGGATTCGTCGATGGTCTCTTGATCCAGCAACACAGCCACCAAATCCAGCAGACCGGAACCGCATAAGCCCTTTGCAGGCGCGTCGCTGATGGTATGGTATTGGATTTTTCCGTTCTCCACCCAAACATGGTCCACCGCGCCTTCTGCTCCACGCATACCGCAGGATATTTTCGCACCCTCGAAAGCAGGGCCGGCAGCAGTGGAGCAGGCGATCCTGCGATTGTTGTTGCCCAGTACCATTTCACCGTTGGTGCCGATGTCGATCAATAATGTCAGTTCTTCCTGCCGGTCGAACCGGGTTGCGACCATACAGCCCACCGTATCGCCGCCCACAAATCCAGCAATATTGGGTAGAATTCGGATACCGTTTTGCTCTATTGCTTCGGAAACACCCGGCATATAGGGAGGTGTCACCAGGGGTTTGGGGTCAATATCCAGCAGTAGGTGGTGCATAGCGGTATTGCCCACAATGGCAGATACGGTGATCTGGTCGGGAGAAATACCAACCTTTTCAGCAACCTCTTCTGTCAGCTTCCCCATAGCCTCCCGGATGCAGGAGGACAAAGCATCGTTGTTTTCGTTCAGAGCATACTGAATGCGGGAAATTACGTCAGCCCCATGCTGACTTTGGGGATTCATGGTACTACCTTGGGCCAACAGGGTGCCGCTGCAGCCGTCCAGCAGATAGGCCACTACGGTGGTGGTGCCGATATCGAAGGCCAAAACATATTCGTTTTCGCCGTCGGGCTGGGTGGTCACGGATATGCCGGTTGTCAGGATCCGTACATTCTCTTCTTCCTCGGTCTGGACGGTCATATCCCTGTCCACGAGAGTCTGGCAGGCCAGTACTTCTGCACCTTCCAGCAGTACCCGGCACTTGCCGCAGGTTCCTTTGCCGCCGCAGGGCGCATCCGGACGCAGTCCTGCCAGGATCTGTGTCTGAAGCACCGTAGTACCGGCAGGAACAGTTACGCTCCGGTCATTCGGCAAAAATGTTACGGTGTATTGCATCATAAAGAACCTCCGGCGAATGGTGGATAGGGGCCGATGTTACCATCGGCCCCTCGATCATTACATATCAATTAGCCAACCAGTTCCTTTGCCTTTTTGGCGGCGGTGGCGGCATCGGGAGTATAGGCATCCGCACCAACCTTGTCGGCAAACTCCTGGGTAATGGGAGCACCGCCTACCATTACCTTGTAGGATTTTCCGGTAGCCTTCAGCGCAGCAACGGTAGCCTCCAGAGCAGGCATCGTGGTAGTCAGCAAGGCAGAGCAAGCCACAATCACAACGCCATCTTCCTCAGCCGCAGCCACGAACTTCTCAGCAGGAACATCAACGCCCAGGTCAACAACCTCGAAGCCAGCAGATTCGATCATCATGGCAACCAGATTCTTGCCGATGTCGTGCAGGTCACCTGCGACGGTGCCGATAACGACCTTACCCAGAGCGCCGGCAGCGCCGGATGCCAGATGAGGCTTCAGAACCTCGACGCCCTTCTTCATGGCCTTGGCCGCGATCAGCATTTCGGGAACGAAAATCTCACCGTTCTTGAACTTTTCGCCCACTACATCCATAGCGTCAATCATCTTTCCCAGAATCTCGCCTGCGTCAAAACCGGCATCCAGAGCTTCCTGAACAGCGG
Source organism: Candidatus Avilachnospira sp. (assembly GCA_045589035.1). Classification (GTDB taxonomy): domain Bacteria; phylum Bacillota; class Clostridia; order Oscillospirales; family Oscillospiraceae; genus Avoscillospira. The sequence goes on from JAZNFJ010000026.1 coordinate 3,377, forward strand.
CGGGGGTCAGCTTAGCCTTACCACGGGAAACCAGATCATAAACTTTTTCGATAGCCATTTGTGTGTTCTCCTTAGTTAAGTATTTTAGTTTTTAACAGGTCCGAACAAACCTTCACGATATGCGCCAATGTATTCCATGCAGTAGTCATCCAGGCCCAACAGCGCCTCGGTAGCGAAGATGACACCCATCATATCCCGGTTGGTGGGATCCAGGATGGCGGAGTCCAGGCCGGCGTTCATAGCCAGAACGGTGAAGCCCAGGTTGATCATCTTACGAACGGGCAGGTTGAAGGAAATGTTTGAAACAGCAGCAGTGATGTGAATGCTGGGATACTTTTCTCGGACAGTGGAAATCACTTCGATATTGGTTTCAATACCGTTCTCAGAGGTACAGAGCATCTCCACCAAAGGATCGATATGGATCCGACTGGGAGAAATCCCGTACTCCTTCGCTTTTGCCATGATCTTGTCGAAGACCTTCAGCCGGTCAGCGGCATTCTTGGGAATGCCGGTGTCGTCACTCAGCAGCGCGATCACCTGCCAGCCCTTGTTCTCCGCCAGAATGGGGAAAATCTTATCGATCTTGTTGCCTTCACCGGACACGGAGTTGATCAGGCCGGGGCGCTTGCAGAACTTCCAGGCCTCCGCCAGAACATCGGCAGAGGGGCTGTCCACGGCAATGGGCAGATCTGAAACCTCCTGGATGCACTCGATCATCCATTTCAGAGTTTCCACTTCCACTTCTTCAGGGACAGAAGCGCAGCAATCGATAAACGTTGCACCGGCCTCTTCCTGTGCGATGGCTCTGGCCTTGATGAAAGCTGCGTCCCGTTCAGCGATGGCCTTGGCAACTGCTGGAATGGAGCCATTAATCTTTTCGCCAATAATAATCATAGGAATTATTCCTCCTGAAGATCCCGGAAATCAACCGAACATGATCTGGATGGGGCAGCGGGCTGCTTCCAGTTCTTCCTGAGTCCAGCCATAGGTACGGGTGTTATACTCGTCGATGGCCTTGGTCAGAGAAACATAGGTGCCGGGGAAGGTAGAACCGGGGCCACCCTGAACAATGCAGGGGATGAAGTACTTGTTTCCGCAGCGCTCAATAGCGGTTTCAGCAGCCTTTGCGCAGTCAGCATCCGTCCAGCCAGGGAAGTCAACCTGCTTGTTATCGATTTCACCCATGAAGGCCATCTTGCCGCCGTACTGCTTGATCAGTTCGGGGTTGTTGTTGGACTTCAGGCAGCCCTGAAACACATCAATACCCATTTCGATCATAGTGGGCATCAGGTTTGCGCAGTAGGAGTCTGCATGGTGAATGACAAATTCACAGCCATGGGACTTATAGTAGCCATAGATTCTCTGATAGGGTTCCAGGAAGAATTCCTTAAACATTTCAGGGCTCAGGAAGGAATTCAGTTCGCTGCCCCAGTCATCATGATGGAAAACAGCATCGGGATGCAGGTTTTCACAGACACCCTTGGCCAGTTCCACTTCCCAGTCGGCCAATGCATCAATCAGTTCGTGCATCTCATCCGGATACTCATAGAAGGCCATCAGTGCTTCTTCCATGCTCATAAGATGATGGCAGCGTTCAAACAGACCGCCAACAACCAGAACTGCCTTATAAGCCTTGGTCCCATCAACTGCGTCATACATACCCTTGCAGATCGCCCACTGTTCCGGTGTGAACTCCAGAGAGGGGAACTTCACATACTCACGCCAGTTTTCAATATCCTTCAGGACGATCTTATCGGGGGTGTGAACGGGGAACTGCCCGGGAACATTAGCCGGCCAGGAATTGGTGACACCCCAGGCGTCCACAACATCGGGGCCGCCCTTCACAGCCCGGGGACCACCAAACATCATGAACGGATGCAGCAGCAGCTGTACCGCCTCGTACTGGTTGCTGATACGGTCAGGGTTTCCACCACGAACAACCTCGCGGAAATTTTCTTTTGCAGTCAGCATAAGGTTTCCTCCGTAAATATAGAAATAAATGTCCGATTCATTCTACAAATAATAATTCCAACAAAGGCGAAGAATTTGCAGAATATCCTATGTAAGACCATATCATCATGCAGTTCTTTTGTCAATTAGTCACAAACGATATGCTATTTTTTCAAAAACACTATGTACATTTTACAAATAATTTGTATTTTTTCAAAAAGGAAAAGCAGATTAATGGTAGCAGCAGGGATGCTGGATGTGATATAAGGAGAACATGGATTGTTATGCTTAGCTGCACATTCTAAAGGAGGTTGTACCATGCAAATCAAATACCCCCATCTTTGTTCTCCCATCACCATAGGAAATGTGACTTTCCGCAACAGAATGTTCGCTGCACCAGTAGGAGGTACTGATATTACCGCGGACTGCTGCGTAGGCCCCCGCACTCCAGCTTTTTATGAAATGAAAGCAAAGGGTGGCGCCGCTGCGGTGACAGCCAGTGAGCTTGTGGTACACCCCGAAACAGATGCCTCTCATATGTTCCACCTGAACTTAACAACACCCGGCAATCTGGCCAGCTGGACCTGGGTAGCCGATTCCATTATGCGTCACGGCGCTGTGCCCAGTGTAGAGCTGAGCCACTCCGGTCAGTATGCTGGTACTTATCTGGTAGATAAGAATAAAAAGCAAGGCCTGAGTCAATACGGTCCCAGTAACTGGATCCGTCCCGATGGCATTCCCGTAAAGGCCCTGACCAAAGAGCAGATTACCAGCATTGTAAAGGCCTACGGGGAAACCGCAGCCCTTGCAAAAAGAGTTGGCTTCCAGATGGTCATGGTTCACGGCGGCCACGGCTGGCTGATCAACCAGTTTCTCTCCCCTGCCTTCAACCACCGCACCGACGAATACGGCGGCAACTTTGAAAACCGCATGCGTTTCTGCCGGGAAGTGCTCCAGTCCGTCCGGAATGCCGTTGGCCCTGGTTTCCCCATCGAGTTCCGGATGAGCGGCAGTGAACTGTTTGAAGGAGGCTATACGCTGGAAGACGGTGTCGAAATTGCCAAGGCTGTGGAAGATCTAGTCAGCCTGATCCATGTTTCTGCCGGTTCTTATCAGTTTGGATTCTTCACCACCCATCCTTCCATGTTTTCCAATCATGGCTGCAATGTTTATCTGGCCGCTGAAATCAAAAAACACGTGAAGATTCCTGTGGCTACCATTGGCGCTCTAAACGACCCCGCTCAGATGGAAGAGATCGTTGCCTCCGGCAAAGCCGATGTGGTGGAAATGACCCGGGCATTGCTGGCTGACGCAGAACTGCCCAATAAGGTGCTTGCCGGCAAGGAGGATGAGATCGTCCACTGCCTGCGCTGCTTCACCTGTATGGCGGAGCGGCCCACCACCGGAACCCGCCGCTGTACGGTCAATCCTCTGATTGGCCGTGAGTGCGAGGGGATGTCCGTTTCTGCTGCACCCAAGGCAAAGAAGGTCCTGGTGGTTGGCGGCGGTGTAGCCGGCATGAAAGCTGCCATCACCGCAGCAGAGCGCGGCCACAGTGTCATTCTGTGTGAAAAGACCGATGCCCTGGGCGGTATTCTGAAGAGTGAGCAAGCCATTCCCTTCAAGTATGAGATGTACATGCTGAGCCTGTCTTTGACCAAGCAGATGCAGACACAAGGTGTGGACATCCGTTTGAACACCCCTGTCACTCCCGAACTGGTAGCCGAGATTGCTCCCGATGCCATGATTCTGGCTGTGGGCTCCAACCCCATTGTGCCTTCTCTGCCCGGCATGGAGGGGGACAATGTGATCGTCGTCAACGATTATTATCTCAAGAAGGACCAGGTCGGTGATACGGTTGCGGTAATGGGCGGCGGTCTTGCCGGCTGCGAGTGCGCCGTGCATCTTGGCATGGAGGGCAAAGCAGTTCATCTGGTGGAGATGCGAGACACTCTGGCTCCGGACTGTAATATCCGCCACCGTCCCATCCTGATGCAGCAGGTAGAAAAATACACCACCGCGCATACCGGTCTGCAGGGTCTGCAGGTCACGGAAGACGGACTGATTTGCCGTAATGCCGCAGGTGAAGAAGTACTGATCCCCGGCAAGACCGTTGTCTGCGCAGTGGGTCAGCGGGCGAACCGTGCAGTTGTGGAGCAGTTGCGTTACAGCGCTCCCTGGGTCCGGGAGATCGGTGATTGCGCCCGGGTATCCAACATTACCAACGCAATCTATCAGGGTTATCACGCAGCATTGGATATCTAAACGGAAGGAGCGGCACTTTATGGGATACATCATTCATAATCTGGATGCACAGACCTGGCTGATTGAAGAAGAGGCTCAGTGTAATGTGTACATGTATTTGCTCGCAGGCAGTGAGAAGGCACTGCTGATCGATACCGGTTACGGAACCATCCCCCTGGGTGAAATTGTCAGTTCTCTAACATCTCTTCCAGTGACTGTTCTGTGTACCCACGGTCATTTCGATCACATCGGCGGTCTCGGTTTTTTCTCTACCGCCCTGATGCACCGCGCTGACCGCGATCTTTACCTCCAGCATCGGCAGGAAGTCCGAAAAATTGCTCCTAATTGTATCGCGCCGGATGCTGTCGATGAGCTGAAGTGGTTTGAAGGCGAAATGACACTGGATTTAGGCGGACGCACGCTGGAAATTTTCCCAGTTCCCGGCCATACCAAAGGCTGCGTGGCCATTCTGGACATGGAACGCCGACAAATTTTTACCGGCGACACCTGCTGCAAGGCTGCAGTTCTGCTGAATTTCGATCATTCCGCAGATGTGGCCACCTTCCGCAATTCCATTGTCGCCATTCTGGACAAACAGCCCCGGTATGACACCACCTGGCCTTCACACCACGCAAAGCCCGTTGGTGCAGAAATCCCCCTTCAGTTTTTGGAGGCCACCAACCTGATTCTGGAGGGCAAGGCAGACATAAACGAGATTCCCCACCCCTTTGGCAAAGCCAAAATGTTTGCACACAAAGACATCTGCGTTATGTACTGAAAAAGTCCGGAGGAAATTCCTCCGGACTTTTTTATATGCGGATTCCGTTTTCATCAAAGTAGTGGAACCGTTCCCGGTCACATTGGACCCGCACCGACTGTCCGCGACGGAAGGCAAACGGCGTATCAGTGACAGCCACAAACTGTTGATCCTGATACTTTAGATGCAGTACCGTTTCACTTCCCAACTGTTCCGTATATTCCACAGTTGTTTCCGCTCCTTCACCAAGTGTCACATGTACAGGCCTCAGTCCAACATATCTGGTTCCGGCAGGGACCTCAGATCGACTGCCCAGCAGTTCCACACGCCCGGGCACCATTTCTTCCACCGGGAAAATGTTCATCTGGGGTGTTCCCAGCGCCAGAGCGCAGTCAATATCCGCCGGACGGTTATAAATCTCTGCCGGGGTTCCGTCCTGCAGAATAATACCGTCCCGCATCACCAGAATCCGCTGACCCAGCAGAATGGCTTCCTGCTGGTCGTGGGTCACATAGATGAATGTAGTACCTAGTGCGGCGTGAATCTTTTTCACCAACTGCCGCAGAGATGCCCGGAGCTGTGCATCCAGATTGCTGAAGGGTTCATCCATCAGGAAAACTTTTGGTTTACGCACCAGTGCCCGTGCAATGGCCACCCGCTGAAGCTGACCGCCGGAAAGCTGGGACGGAAGCCGGTCCATACATTCCGAGATTCCCAACAGTTCTGCCATTTCCAGTACGGTCTTGTTCAGCTGTTCTCTGGGCATATGTTGAGTCCTAAGGGTAAAGGCAATATTGTCAAACACCGACAGATGGGGATACAGGGAATAATTCTGGAATACCATCGCAACATCCCGTTCCTCCGGGGGGATACAGGTCATATTCTGACCGTCAAAATACACTTCACCCAGAGTCGGAGCCTCCAAGCCTGCGATGATCCGAAGCAATGTGGTCTTACCACAGCCGGAAGGCCCCAGCAGCACCACAAACTCGCCATCTTCCATGACGGCATTGATGTGCTGCAGCACCACGACACCCTCATTGGTGGTGTATGGCATAGCCCGCTGCTTTTCCAGCAATTCCTTCTTCTTTTTGCGGTTCAGTACACCTTTCACTTCCGTATAGGGAAAAATTTTCAGGATCTCTTTCAGTTCGATTGTACCCATCATTTTCCTCCCAGCAGCTTATCCATTTCCATCGGAGAAACATCCTCGATCGTTTCTGTCGTATCGTTCTGTTCAGGTGTTTCCGCATCCTCCAGGCCCGCGTCTTTAATATAAGCCTTCATCACCTTTTCCATACCGCCCCGGATCAGATCGGTATACAGCGCAGGCATAACCAGAAGCAACAGCGGGAAGAAATCCACACTCCAGAAGGCAAGGCCCAGCAACACCGTAAACCATGCGGAACGGAATTGATTCTTCATGGCAAAATACATGGAAAGCCGCAGAACCACAGAGATACCGCCCTCAAAGCGAGACAGTGTTGGCGCAGCATAGAGCACTGTAGTCAGAAAGATAAAACCGATGAGCACACCGGCAGCCATATAGACCGTGCCAAACATATTGGCATCCCAGATTTGCAGGCCGGTATAGATACCAAACACCACCAGTCCGCCAACCAGTTCCATTATAACCGATAGAGCCACGCCAGGCTTCAGCGCATCCTTGAAAGCGCGAAAGAAATCCCTGGTAACACCGTTTCCGTTGCCAAAAATCACCTTGTTCACCGTGTGGTACAGTGCTGCACAGGCAGGCAGAACCGTCACCACCGGAATGCAGCACAAAATCCAGTAAAGACTGACGATGATCATGTTGGCCACCTTTACCATGAATACGATGACGGGGTTATTATAGTTGAACAGGCCCATGCCCAACCTCCAAATAAAGAATTACAGAGGAGTATCCTCGATTTTGGTGTAGCTTCCGGCAGGAAGCACCACCGGAGTCCAGGCAGTGCGGATGGTCACATCCACCGCGCTGGGGTTGTAGATTACAGAACCGTCGCAGGAGTATTCCAAACGACGGTAAGCATTGACATACTCAATAATCTCACCGTTGGTAGCATACCACACCGTATCCTCATGACCGCTGATATGCTGCAGGAACGATTCCATCTTGTCCCAGTTCTGACGGCCGTCAAATTCATAAGCATGACCCCAGACATAGAACAGCATTGGTCCAAAGGCAAAGCCGTTCAGGAACTTGTCCGCCAGTTCCACCAGTTTTTCATCGTCATGATGGCAGGTGGGATTCCAAATCAGGAAATTCTCCGGGATCTTAAAGTCATGGGTAGGAATCACCGTCCGGGCACCCTGATACCCCGCAAGGCGCAGAATATCGATCACATCGTCGTTGTAAGTACCAAAGGGGTAGGCGAACATTTTCAGGGGCTTGCCGGTGATTTCTTCCAGCTTCCGCTTATCCTCGCAGACCTCATACATGGCAAGGGGCGTGCCGATGGTATCCAGGGCGGAATGATACAGACCGTGACCTGCAACCTCCTGGCCATCATAAACTCCCGCCACTTCCTCGATCTCCAACCGGGACACATCGGTTTCCGGCAGGCCGGGGATTCGGGCGATTTCCTTATGGCCCAGAACGCCATAGCCAATATTAAAGGTGCCTTTTACATTGTACTTCCGGAACAGTTCCACCAAACGGCGGTCCTGGCGGACACCATCGTCATAACTCAAAGTAAAAGCCTTGCTCTTTCCGCCGGGGAACAGCAGGGTATCAAACCGTTTTCCCATAATAACCTCCTATAATGTGTATAGGGCATAATCCCAATGGGATCATGCCCTATTATACTGCCTTATCTCTTATTTGACAAGTTCCGCAACGATAGGGTCGCCGGGAATCTTCCAGGGAGAATTGTTGGATGCATCGATTTCAATCTTATCACCCACAAACTTCAGCACAAAGGTATCCTCCAGGCAGGTTTCTACCCAGCGGCAGTGCATCTGGAAGGTATCGGAAGCAGTCCACAGGCCGTCACACAGATACAGCTGATGCATATCCTCCGGCTTGCCGATCAGGTTGGTGAATCGGGTGCCGCCAGTGCTGATGCGAATGCTTTCCTTACGGCCGCCCTCGGTTTCGATATGCCAGACACAGCCGTAGCAGTCAAAGTCTAGGGTAAAAGCCGCGATATTGTCGGGCTGCTCGCCGGACATAAAGTTACCGGCAAAGGGGGTGAACTTTCCGGACACCAGTTTGTAGCAATTGCCGGAAATCTTGTCCGTCAGAGGGCTGTAAGGCTGGCAGGCAGGATTGCCAATGTTCAGCCGTTTCAGCTTCCGCTGCAATGCCGCGAAGGCTTCCTCATTTTCGGGAAGTGCTTCGGGAGCAGTCACCTTATTCACAAACTCCCAGGTAATATCCAGGGTCTGCTGTGCCCAATGGGCACCAGACGCGGTTTCGGTGATACCAATCATCATATCCTGCTCAGGCAGAACGATGGTGAACTGGCCCATGGCGCCATCGGCACGATACGCGCCCTTGGG
>JAZNFJ010000027.1:0-4044 GCA_045589035.1 Candidatus Avilachnospira sp.
AGTTGGGAAAGCGTACCCTTTGCCTACAATGGCGACCGAAAGCCCACCTGCAGCCCTGTAGGCTGGAACCGGCATTTTGACCGACGGGACCAGAATCCCGAGGTGTTTCCCTTCTCCTACGAGCATAAAGAACCGATTTCTGTCCGAAAGACAGATAAGGGTCTGCTTTACGACTTCGGCACAGAGGTCTTTGGTTTTCTGAATATTGCAGGCTCTGCGGAGAAAATGGGCATCTACTATGGCGAAAGCGAAGCCGAAGCGCTGGATATCGACTACTGCTATATTACCGATGAGATCGAGGGTCAGATGTCCTATCGGCTGAAGCAGCGGGCCTTCCGCTATGTCCATATCGTCCCGGCGGCGGAAAATCTGACCGTTTCCATGGACCATGAGTACCTGCCTCTGGAGCAGGTGGGCAAGTTCCGCTGCGAGGATGAATTGTTCAATAAACTCTTTGATGTTTCCACCTATACCTTCCATCTCAACTGCCGGGAGGGCTTCTTTGACGGCATCAAGCGGGACCGCTGGGTCTGGGCGGCAGACAGTTTGCTGGCCTCCCGGGTCAACCGCTATCTATTTGCCGACAAGGAAATCGAACAGCGGACGCTGATCGGTCTGGTGGGCAAGGAGCCCATCAGTCAGCACATCAATGCCATTCTGGATTACAGTATGATCTGGCATATTTTCCTCTATGAGCATTACAGGACCTTTGGTGACAAGGCCTTTGTGGAGCACATCTTCCCCATGGCGGAGAAGCTGCTGGCCTTCTGCGAAACCCGGCTGAACAGCGACGGTTTCATCGAAGGCGCTGCCGACGACTGGACCTTTATCGATTGGGCGGAGATCGAAAAAGTGGGGGCAGTCTGCGCCGAGCAGATGCTGCTGATTCAAGCCTACAAGGCCATGGGCGAAATGGCGGAAGCCATCGACAAAGACGGCAGTTTTTATAAAAATAAGGCAGAAACTTTGCAGAATCGGGTCAATCAGTTCTTCTGGAAGGAAGAAAAGGGCGCGTATATCGACAGTTACACCACGGGTAACGACCATGTGAGCCGCCACGCCAATATTTTTGCCATCCTCTATGATATTGCTGATGATCATCAGACCAAAGCCATTGTGGATTGTGTCATCAACAACGAAAACATCCCCAAAATCACCACTCCCTACTTCCGCTGTTACGAACTGGATGCTCTTGCCAAGCTGGGGGAATTCGGGCAGGTGGAGGAAGTGCTCCGCAGCTACTGGGGCGGCATGATGGCATTGGGCGCACAGACTCTGTGGGAGGAATACGACCCCTCCATGGAGGGCAACGAGCACTATGCCATGTACGGCGGCAAGTACGAAAAATCCCTCTGCCACGCATGGAGTTCCGGTCCCATTTACCTCTTTGGACGGTACTATCTGGGCGTCGAAGCCACGGCACCCGGCTATGAGACCTTCTCCGTCAAGCCCTCTCTGGGCGGCTTGCAGGAGATCCGCGGCACAGCCCCCGTGGGCAGCGGCATCGTCACCGTGGAACTGGACGAAGAGAAGCTGTCTGTCCTCGCCACCGTCCCCGGCGGCACATTGTACTGGAACGGCAGGGAATATGCGCTGGAAGCCAATAAAAAATTGATAATTGACAATTGATAATTGACAATTAAGGTAGTATAATCAGAATAGAAAAATATGGCTGTGTGCCAAAAATGGAGGAATAACCATGTTTACCAAGCTGATTAACGGTCTGAAAGAAACCCGCCGTACCATCGTGTTCACCGAGGGCCCCGATGCCCGTATTCTGGAAGCTGCTGCCCGCCTGAAGGCTGAGGATCTGATGAATGTGATCCTGGTCGGCAATGTGGACGAAGTCAAGGCCAATGCTGCCAAGGGTGGCTTCGATATCGAAGGTCTGGAGATCCTCGATCCCGCTACTTATCCCGAAATGGATGCCATGGTCGAAAAGATGGTGGAACTGCGCAAGGGCAAGATGTCCGCTGAGGACTGCCGCACTGCTCTGGCCAAGGGCAACTACTTCGGCACCATGCTGGTGAAGCTGGGCAAGGCTGACGCTCTGCTGGGCGGTGCCACCTACTCCACCGCCGATACCGTCCGTCCCGCTCTGCAGCTGATCAAGACCAAGCCCGGTGCAAATCTGGTCAGCTCCTGCTTCATCATGACCCGTGACTTCGGCGATCCCGCTCTGCAGAAGATCTGCATGGGCGACTGCGCCATCAACCTCAGCTACGAAGACACTCTGGACAAGGAAGGCAATGTGAAGGTTTCCGGCGCCCAGAAGCTGGCTGAAGTGGCTGTGGAATCCGCTCGCACCGCTGAGTTCTTCGGCATCGAGCCCAAGGTTGCCATGCTGAGCTTCTCCACCAAGGGTTCCGGCAAGGGCGGCACCGTCGCTCTGTCCGCTGAAGCCACCAAGATCGCTCAGGAACTGGCTCCCGAGTATGCCATCGACGGCGAAATGCAGTTCGACGCTGCCGTTTCTCCCACTGTCGGCCAGCTGAAGTTCCCCGGCTCCAAGGTCGCAGGCTATGCCAACACCTTCGTGTTCCCCCTGATCGAAGCCGGCAACATCGGCTACAAGATCGCACAGCGTCTGGGCGGCTACGATGCCTACGGCCCCATCCTGCAGGGTCTGAACGCTCCCATCAATGACCTGTCCCGCGGCTGCAACGCCGATGAGGTCTACACCATGGCCATCATCACCGCCGGCATGGCATAAGAATAGAACAAAAAGCCGCCTTCGGGCGGCTTTTTTAATTGACAATTGACAATTGACAATGGATAATGGAGGTGTCGCAAGGCGACATATTTTATATATAGGAGCTTTTTATGAAACTCTCGAAATATCTGGGCGATAAGCCCTTCTGGAAGGTCACTTTGCGGCTGGCCGTTCCCATTGCCCTGCAAAATCTTCTGACCAACTCCTTCGCTCTGGTGGATACGCTGATGGTATCCCGGCTGGGCGATGTGGCTCTGTCCTCTGTGGGCATGGCAGGCCAGTGGAACTGGCTCATGCTCCTTTTGACATGGGGTCTGTGCGGCGGTATGAATGTGTTTGTGGCCCAGTTCTGGGGCGTTCGCGATCTGAAAGGTATCCGGCGCACCTTCGGTCTGGCACTGCTGTCCTGTCTGGTGCTCAGCGGTCTGTTTTTTGCCGTGGCCGCCATCTGGCCGACCTTCGTATTGGGTCTGTTCAACAAGGATGCGGCGGTGGTGGCAACGGGCAGCCAATATCTGAAGATCGCCTGCATTTCCTATCCGGCAGTGGCGTTGACACTGGTCATGTCCAATCTGCTGCGTGGTACAGAACGGGTCATGCTGCCCCTGTCCGTTTCCGCCGTGACCACCGTTGCCAATGCCTTTGTCAACTATACGCTGATCTTCGGTAAGTTCGGCATGCCCGAGATGGGCGTGGCCGGTGCCGCCGTGGGCACCTGCGTGTGCGCATGGCTGGGTCCTGTGCTGCTGCTCCTGTTCTCCATCGGCAGAGGCAGTCTGCTGACCGGCCCCGTGAAGGAGATTTTCGCCTTTACCGGCAAGCATATCAAAGAATTTTTCCGCAAGGCCATTCCCGTGGTGCTCAACGAGGGCATGTGGGCCTTTGGCATTGTCACCCTCAATATCATCTATGCCAACATGGGTCACGAGTACTATGCCGGCATGACTGTCTTCAAGACCGTTGGCGATCTGTGCTTCTCTTTCTATGCAGGCCTTGGCAGTGCCTGCGTGGTCATGGTGGGCAAGTCCATCGGCAAGGGCAAGATTCAGCGCGGTCTGGAGGATGCCCTGCGGTTTACGGTTCTGGTGCCCCTGACCGGTGTGCTGATAGGCGGTCTTACCATTCTCCTGCGGCATCCTTTGATCTCCCTGTTCTCCATGGGCGACAGTCTTTCGGAAACGGCGCTGAAAACGGCTCTGGCTGTGATGATATTCTGCTCGGCGGAGATCTGCATCCGCAATATGTCCTATGTGCAGGTGGTGGGTGTGTTCCGTTCCGGCGGCGATACCACCGTGGGTATGCTGCTGGATCTGGGCAGTATCTGGCTGGTC
>JAZNFJ010000028.1:0-4846 GCA_045589035.1 Candidatus Avilachnospira sp.
GTAGCGTTCTGTGGAAATTCTGGCATAAGTGCCCTCCAGATCGCTGTTGTCCCGGATGCGGAAGCAGGGGCTGTCCCCATGGGCGGCCGTCAGCAAAAAGCCTGTGGGCTTGGTTTTCGGCATACGGAAGGCGATCAAGGACGAGCCGCCTCTGACTGTATAATAGCTGCTGCCGGGCTGCAGGTCTTTCACCTGCTGCAGGCGGACAAAGCCGTTTTCTTCCAGAAGCCGGGCAGTATTTTGCACCGCGTGGAAGCAGGTGGGGCTTACTTCAATAAAATGGAGCATTCCCTGTACCATAAGAACCCTCTTTTCAAAAGTATCTGCCGTTAGTATACCATATTTTCGGCAATTGTGGTACAATCATTCCATGATGAAACACTATACTTCTTTATCCGATCATTTGCAGGCACAGTTTGGCTGCAAAGTCTACAAGCTGGCATTGGACGGCGGCATGACCTGCCCCAACCGGGACGGCACCATCGGCACAAGAGGCTGCAGCTTCTGCGCCGCCGACGGCAGCGGTGCCTTTGCCCAGACCGGTGATACAGTCTTTGCCCAGATCGAAGCCGCCAAAAGCCGTGTGGCCGCAAAGATCAAGGACGGCAAATACATTGCCTACTTTCAGAACTACACCAACACCTACGCACCTGCGGAATATCTGCAGGGGCTGTTTTCTGCTGCCATTTCTCATCCGGATGTGGCGGTTTTATCCATCGCCACCCGGCCGGATTGCCTGCCGCAGCCTGTACTGGAACTGTTGGAGGAACTAAATCGCATCAAGCCCGTCTGGGTGGAGCTGGGCCTGCAGACCATCCACGAAGACACCGCAAAAGCCATCCGCAGAGGGTACAAATTGCCTGTCTATGAACAGGCTGTGGCAGAGCTGAAAAAGCGCGGTATCACCGTTATTACCCATGTGATTTTGGGTCTGCCCGGAGAAAACCGGGATCGGATGCTGGAAACCGTCCGCTATGTGGGAAGCCACACCGACGGTATCAAACTGCAGCTGCTCCATGTGCTGAAAGGCACCGATCTGGCGGAGGACTTTGTCCAAGGAAAATTCCGCACTCTGGAATTGGAAGAATACTGCGATTTGATTGCAGACTGCCTGCGCATCCTCCCCAAAGAAGTAGTCATCCACCGGCTCACCGGGGACGGTGCAAAAAAGGATCTCATTGCGCCTCTTTGGAGCGGTGACAAAAAGCGGGTGCTCAACTCGCTCAACCGCTATCTGGATGAACACCGGGTTATACAGGGCGAGTTGACGAATCCTGCAATTTCTGGTATGCTATAGGGTAAATAAACGGAGGTATTTTCATGGGTAGATTTTTTGGTGCTGATTCCAAAGCCATTCGCTTTTTGAACTGGCTGTCTGATTTGATGATTTTGAATGTTCTGACCATTCTGTGCTCCATCCCCATTGTCACCATGGGCGCTGCCATTACGGCGCTGTACGATTCTGTCTGGCGGCTGCAGGAACAGGTAGAGATCAAGACCGTTCGCAACTTCTTTGATGCTTTCAAGTCCAACTTCAAAAAGGCCACCATTCTGTGGGTGATTTTCCTGCCCATCGGTGTCGTACTGGTCTTTAATCTTTCTTCGGCCCTCACCAAGGATGTCCTGTTCCCCACCATCTTCTCCCTGTTTGGCCTGATCTGGTGGCTGCTGTCTGTGGCATGGTTGTTCCCCATGCAGTCCCGGTTCGAAAACACCATCTGGGGCACCATTCGAAACAGCCTGTTTTTGCCCATGGGTTATTTCCCCAGAACCCTGGCCATGGCTTTTATCAATGCTTTGCCCTGGCTGTTGCTGTTGAACCCCGTCTACTTCTCTCTGGGCGGTCTGATCTGGATTTTGCTCTATTTCGCACTGGCTGCCCATTGGAATCTGAAGCTGGCAGGCAAGGCCTTTGACCGTTTCTATGCACAGGCTGCTGCCGAAGCTGCCGACGAAGAATAAAAAAGAAGTCATCCTTTCGGATGACTTCTTTTTTATTACAGGTAATTCATGCCGGGCTTGAACTCCACAAGGACATTGTCCACTGTGGCAAAAACAGATGTAACGGTGGGGTTATAGACAGTCTTTTCATCAGCGGAGATCCGCAGACTTCTCAGTGCCATGCAGTAGTCATAGACCTCGCCGTTGGTGGCATACCAGATGTCATCGCAGGCAGAGAGTTTCTCCAGAATTTCATCCAGCACTTCCCAGTTGTTCTGACCTCTGTATTCAAAGGAATGACCCCAGATATACAGCAGGGGCAGGGGCTGTTTCCAGCCGGGATATTTCAAAAACCGTTCTACGGCTTCCACACCGTCCCGATGGTGGCAGGTAGGCTCCCACTTGGTAAAATCTCTGGGCAGAGAAAACTCGCCGTGGGAAGCGGTACCTCTGGCATAGAGCAGACCGCAGCTGTCCACCAGATGCTGCACCTCGTCATTGAGGGCAGGGGTGCCGTAGGGATAGGCCATGCCGATCACAGGCTTGCCGGACAGGGCTTCCACAGCCTTCTTGTCCTCCCACAGTTCCCGGACGATATTGCCCTTGGGATAGCACTCATTTTCCAGATTCATCCAGCGGTGACGCAGGCCGTGACAAGCCAGTTCGTGCCGCTTACCGATTTCCTTCAGCTGTTCGGCATTGAGTTTGCCCTCTCTGCCAACCCAGCTGGAATTGACATTGATGGTGCACTTGACACCGTAGCGATCCATGGTTTCGATCATCCGCAGATCGGCAATGTCGATGTCATCGTAACTGAAAGTGACGGCCTTATGCTTGCCGCCGGGGAAGCATTCAAAGAACAAATTCATGAAACTTTCCTCCTTTTATCGGGCGTATTCAAATTCCAGGTCGTAAATGCTGACGATATCGCCGTCCTGAATGCCCATGGCCTCCAGACGGTCAAACAGACCGGACTGCCGCAGCTGGCGGTCAAAATACATCCGGGATTCATAATCGCCAAAGTTCACATCGCCCAGCAGTCGCTCCAGCCACTGACCGGAGATGATCCAAAGGTCATCATGCTGCTCGATCTGCAGTTCGTTGGAATCGCCGGCTTCTGC
Organism: Candidatus Avilachnospira sp.; assembly: GCA_045589035.1. Taxonomy (GTDB): domain Bacteria; phylum Bacillota; class Clostridia; order Oscillospirales; family Oscillospiraceae; genus Avoscillospira. The sequence continues at coordinate 3,063 of JAZNFJ010000028.1, forward strand.
CAGAGGCTTCACATACTCCGGCTCGTAGATGGTCACAGGAGGCAGATCCTTCAGCTTGGCTGCCACCGTCTGCATGAGCCGGTGGGTGTTCAGATGGGTGGCGGCGGAGATTTCATAGAACTCGTAGCCCTGCTCCGTCACATAATCCCGCAGGCGCTCCAGATTATCGCTGCCCTCTTCCATGAGATCCACCTTGTTGGCAACCACGATCATGGGACGGGTAGCCAGTTCCGGGGAATACTGGGCCAGTTCCTGATTGATCTTTTCAAAATCCTCCACGGGATCCCGGGCCTCGGAACCGGATACATCCACCAGATGCACCAGCAGCCGGCAGCGATCAATGTGTCGCAGGAAATCATGACCCAGACCAAGGCCATCGGCAGCACCTTCGATGATACCGGGGATATCAGCCATGACAAAGCTGACACCTTCCTCCACATAAATGACACCCAGATTGGGATACAATGTGGTGAAGTGGTAATTGGCGATCTTGGGGCGGGCATTGGAGGTGACAGACAGGAGGGTGGATTTGCCCACATTGGGGAAGCCCACCAGACCCACATCGGCCAGCAGCTTCAGCTCCAGAACCACCTCATGGCTTTCGCCCTGCAGTCCGGCCTTGGCAAACCGGGGCACCTGACGGGTGGGGGTCGCAAAATGCTTGTTGCCCCAGCCGCCTCTGCCGCCTTTGCAGAGGACAAAATCTTCGCTGTCGGACATATCCTTGATGACTTCATTGGTTTCGGCATCCCGGACAACGGTGCCTCTGGGAACCATGATGACGAGATTTTCGCCGTTTTTGCCACGGCGTCTGCCGCCGGAGCCGTCACCGCCGGGAGGGGCGGTATATTTTCTCTTATAGCGGAAGTCCATCAGGGTGGACATATTATCATCGACCCGCAGGACTATGCTGCCGCCGGTACCGCCGTCGCCGCCGTCGGGGCCACCCTGTGCCACAAACTTTTCCCGATGGAACGCAATGGCACCATTGCCGCCGTTGCCGGCTTTGACAAAAATTTTCACTTTATCTACAAACATAACGCTACCTCGTTTTATATACGTTAGTGTTATTATAACCAAACTTACGCAAAAAGGGAAGGAAAAAAGGGTGCTGCAAAGCAACACCCTTTTCTTGGCAAATTACTGCTCAGCGTACACAGAGCACTTCTTGCGATCCTTGCCCATGCGCTCGAACTTGACCTTTCCGTCGATCAGAGCAAACAGGGTGTCGTCGCTGCCGATGCCAACATTGGTACCGGGATGAATGTGCGTGCCTCTCTGGCGGACCAGGATGTTGCCGGCCAGAACGAACTGACCGTCAGCGCGCTTCACGCCCAGACGCTTGGACTCGGAGTCACGGCCGTTCTTGGTGGAGCCGCCGCCCTTCTTGTGGGCGAAGAACTGGAAGCTGATCTTCAGCATATTATTGCACCTCCATTATTACTTCGATATGATCAGGGTATTGATCCCGCAGTTCACACAAGGTGAGCATCATTCCTGTGAGGACTGCCTGCACGGCATCTTCCTCTTCGCAGGAAGCGGGGATGGACAAGGTGATGTGGGCCGTTTCTTCGTTCACCTTGGTCTTTGCCTGCACGCCCAGCACATCCGTGATAGTCGTTGCGGCAAATTGCACAGCTGTGGAGATGGCGGCACAGACGATGTCTGAGCCTTCTTCTGCATAACCGCTGTGGCCCATGACGGAAAATCCGGAGATCTCGCCGTCGCGATCGAAAAACTCGACTCTGGTCATTTCGCTACGAAATTACACGGAGATCTTTTCG
>JAZNFJ010000029.1:0-6075 GCA_045589035.1 Candidatus Avilachnospira sp.
TATCGTCAAAGAAATGAAGCGGCTGGGCTTCGGCGCGGTCATCACCGCAGACTGCCACGACCGAAATTATCTGGAATGCCACAGAGAAGAAACCAAAGAACTGCTGAAAGCCTGCGGTTTCAAGGAACATTGGGTGCTGAAACCCTCCGGTTGGACGGCACAGGCACTCTGAGGGACCGATCTATGCGTGATTTCACAGACATATCGTGCACCAGTAAAGAATACGGGTTTTCTTATATACACAGCACAAACCGCGGCGATCAATATTCCGCATCTCACATAGACAAGAATTTGTTTTCTGTTTTTATGCTTTTGGATGGGGAACTTGATTATGTGATCGAGGGCAACCGTCTGCCTATCCGCCCCAATGATATCGTGCTGGTCAGCAACAACGAGCTGCATCACAGCATCATCAAAGACGGCTGTGAATGTAATTTCATCCTGCTGATGATCGATCTGGATTTTTTCATCAAAAACAACTGCACCGATTTTGCCGATATGGTATTCCACCGTGTCCAGGGAAGGGACAATGTCATTCCGGCCGACCGATTGAAGGGCAGCCGCATTTACGATATTTTCCAGCGGCTGGATACCTATGTCGGGGAGAACCCGGTGTGCCTGCCTGTGGTAAAAAGCGTGATCATCGAGCTGCTGTATAACCTGAACAAGCAGGTTTCCGCCCCCCACAAGTCCATTTATCAGCAAAAGAACATTAAGCAGATCGTCGAATATATCAACGACCATCTGACGGAGGATCTATCCCTGGATGTGATCGCAGGGAAATTCTTTCTGACAAAACAGCACCTGTGCAAAACCTTTAAAAAGCACACCGGTTTTACCGTCAACAAATACATCTCCTACAAGCGAATCGTGCTGGTGCGGGAGCTGTATTCCAACGGTCTCTCCCTTTCGGAGGCTTGCGAGCAGGCAGGATTCAGCAATTACTCCTGCTTCTACCGCGCATATTCCAATATTATGAACGAGCCGCCCCGCAAGAGTCTTTCAAAAATCAATTCGTAAAGTGCTTTCGCAAACAAACAAAAACGACCTGATTGAAAATCAGGTCGTTTTTGCTGTTTGTTTTATTTCTTGCCGGTGCGAACGTAGGTCAGCAGGGAGTCCTTGTTCATGCCTGCGATACCCAGCTGCTCCAGGCTGCGGCCTTCCTTACGCCAATCCTTCTCGTGAACGACATTGATAATATCAATAAAGCCGTTGGTGAGGGGCATGGGAATGCCGAGCATTTCTGCGATGGCAGCCCAGGGCACCAGACCGTAAGGAATGTCCTCGGTGAGGTAGCGGCTGTTAATGTCATTGGGGCCGCAGATGGGGGTCAGACCGATGGAGCCATGGCCTTCCTTGTAGAGATCCTGCCAGGTCCACTGATAGTCAGCGGGACGGCCTGCAAAATCCTCCATGGGGCGGAGATTGTAGCCCAGAACGTCGCCGATGGCCTTGCGTTCCTTGACCATGGCAATGTTCAGACGGCAAGCAGAGGGCGTCCAGCCCTGCTCATACAGGAAGAAGTTGACATGGGGGCTTTCAATGTTGGAAATGTTGAACAGCACGGGGCCTGCATGCCAGTCGGGATTGACGATGGCCAGACCGCACTCCAGAACATCGGTGTAGATCTTTTCGAAGGGGAAGAGGTCCTCGCGCATTTCGTCGATCAGCTCAGGACCCTTTTCAGCAGGCAGGAACGCAATGTTAATGGGATTTCTGCCGAACACATTGACCGTATCAGAGCCCTTTTCCACCAGACGGGCATCGTAAGGCAGGTTGTTGGCATCGGCAAAGATGGGGCAATCGTCGCCATCCAGTTCCTTCTTCAGAACCAGCGCAGAAAATGCACCGGGATAGGTCACAACGATCTGATCCTTGTGCACATGGCCCTTCAGGAGCTTTGCATAACCGCTGTGGGCAAATGCAGGTGCAACGATGCAGATGTAATGGCAGCCTTCCACAGCTTCTGCGATATTGTCTGTCACCATGTTCAGTTCCACAGGACCCTGCAGTTCGGGAATGTTGCCCTTCAGCTTGATGGTCTTGGTTTCAAAAACCTTCTTCATGTTGTTTTTGAACTGGGGCATTTCGTACATGTTTACGGTATGTCCCTTGAGGGAGAATTCCGCAGCCATGGTGTGTGCGCCGTTACCGCCGCCCAGCACAGCAATTTTCTTGGGAGTCATATGCGTTCATCCTTTCTTTTTATAGATCTCATTATTATATTAAAATAAATATCCTTCATTTTCTGCTTAAAAATTAGCATAAACATTGCAAATATTAGTTTTTCAAAAAAGGAAGCAGAATAACATTTTCATATTTACATCTTGCTTTTTCCACCATATCTGTTACAGTTAAGGAAAACGACATGCATCCAAATCTGAGGTGATTTTTATGTCCCTTTCCAATTTCTTTATCAAGGCCACGGAGGTCTATACCAACATGGAAACCTCCGTGCCTGCGCCCTATCTCCGTAAGGCTTTTACGGCGGAAAAAGCTGAAACCGCTAAGATTCAAATCGCCTGCTGCGGCTTCTACCGCCTGTTTCTCAATGGCAAGGAGCTGACCAAGGGTCTCCTTGCGCCCTATATCAGTAACCCTGACGACTACATCTATTACGATGAATACGAAGTAGCCGTCGCCGAAGGTGAAAATGTCATCGGTCTTTGGCTTGGTAACGGCTTCCAGAACTCCCCTGCCGGATACATCTGGGAGTTTGACAAAGCACCTTTCCGCAGCGCACCTCTGGTCAGTCTGAAGCTGACCTTTGGCGATACCTGCATTGTCACCGACAGCAGTTTTAAGACCAACTGGTCTCCCATTTTCCGGGATGACTACCGCTGGGGCGAGGTCTACGATGCCAGCTTTGCACAGCCCGGCTGGAATCTGCCCGGTTTTGACGACAGTAAGTGGAAACCTGCCATCGAAGTTTCCGCACCCAAGGGCGAATTGCGTCTTTGCCCCGTCGAGCCCATCCGGGTGGAAAAAGAGCTGAAACCCGTGGCGGTTTTCCCCGCCTCCGATGATGGCTATATTTACGACTTTGGCGAATCCAATGCGGGCATCTGCCGCCTGTCCATCACCGCCAGGCCCTATCAGCCGGTCCATATGCAGTATGCCGATGAACTGAAAGACGGCACCATCTATCTGGACAAAATCTGGTTTGCCTATAAGAATTGGGAGCGGGACAAATTCCTGGTCCACAAGGACATCTGCGTCTGCAAGGGCGACGGTCCGGAAACTTACACGCCCAGCTTCACCTACCACGGCTTCCGCTATGTAAAGGTCACGGGCATCACCCCGGAGCAGGCCACCCCTGAGCTTCTGACTTTCGTGGTGTTCCACACGGATCTGGAGAACAGAGGCGGTTTTACCTGCAGCGACGAAACTGTCAACAAAATTCAGGAAGCTGCCCGGCGCAGCGACCTTTCCAATTTCCATCACATTCCCACCGACTGCCCCCAGCGGGAGAAACACGGCTGGACCGCCGATGCAGCCCTCTCTGCCGAGCAGATGCTGCTGAATTTCGGTGCGGAAACCGGCCTTGCCGAGTGGATTCGCAATGTCTGCAAAGCCCAGAATGAGCAGGGCGCATTGCCCGGCATCGTTCCCACCGGTGGTTGGGGCTTTGACTGGGGCAACGGCCCTGCATGGGACTGTGCCCTCGTGGTCGTGCCCTATTTCCTGTGGAAACTCCGTGGTGAAACCGCTCTCATAGGTGAAATCGCCCCCCATGTGCCCAAATATCTGGATTATCTCCAAAGCAAAAGGAATGATCGCGGCCTGCTGGCATTTGGTCTGGGCGACTGGTGCCAAATCTGCAAGGTCAGCCGGGAAGAGCCCATCAAAGCCCCGCTGGAACTGACAGATTCCGTCATCTCCATGGATATGTTCCGCAAGGCCGCTGCCCTCTTTGCCGCCATTGGAAAAGAAACCGACTATCTGGACAAAGCAGAACAGCTGAAATCCGCCATCCGTGAGCACCTGATCAATTTTAACACCATGACCGCCGCAGGCAATTGCCAGACCTCGCAGGCCATGTGCATCTTCTACGATGTGTTCACCGAGGAAGAAAAGCCTGCCGCTTTCGCCCGTCTGCTGGAACTGATCCACGAACAGGGCGACCATATGGATGTGGGTGTGCTGGGCGGAAGAGTGCTGTTTTATGTTCTCTCCCAGTTCGGTCATACCGACCTGGCTCTGCATATGATCGCCCGGCCCGACTATCCCTCCTACGGCAATTGGATCGCACGGGGCGCCACCACTCTCTGGGAGGATTTCATTCCCGACAGCGTCAATTCCCCCAACCACCATTTCTGGGGTCATGTCAGCGGTTGGTTCATTACTAATCTGACAGGTATCCGTTTGGAGAATCCCAATAAAATCCGCATTCAGCCGGAATTTGCAACGAATCTGACCTTTGCCGAAGGCTGGCACGAAGTGCCTGCCGGCAAGATCGTTTCCCGTTGGGAGCGGCAGGGCGAAGAAATTCTCCTGACCCTCACCGTTCCCGAAGCCGTCACAGCCGAAGCCACCCTGCCTGCAGGCTGGACCTTTGCCGACGGCAAGACCGAAAAGCCCATCACCACCGGCACCTATGCCTTGAAGAGAGGTTGATACCATGAAAACTTCCACCGAAATCCATTCCGCCGCCAGACTGGTCGGCGAAGAAAAAGCCATTGAACTCTGCGCCAAAGCCGGTTTTGAGGGCTGGGATTTTTCCATGTTCGCCACGCGCACCTACCATTGGCCCACGGGCATCTGGCTGGACAGCGGTCATGTCCTGGGCACAGACAATTATCTGAAATTCGCCCGGCAGCTGAAAAAAGTGGCGGCGGATAACGGCATCGTCTGCAACCAGTCCCATGCACCCTTCCCCACCAAAGGGCCCGGCTATATGGACTATCTGAAGCGGTCCATCGAATGCACCGCGGAAGTGGGCGGCGAGATCATCATCATCCATCCCGACAATGACAAATCTCCCGAAGCCAATGCAGAGATTTACGCAGAACTTCTGCCCTTTGCCAAGGAGCACAAGGTGAAAATCGCCACGGAAAATATGTACAACTGGAAGCCGGAGCTGGATCAGGCAGGCTTTGCCGCCTGCGCCACCGCCGAAAGCTTTGTTGCCCATCTCAATGCCTTGGATGACGCGTATTTTGTGGCCTGTCTGGATCTGGGCCATGCGGAAATAAAGCCTGCCGGTGACGGCGCTGTGCCCATGATCCGCGCCCTTGGCAGCAAACTGCAGTCTCTGCACATCCACGATACCGACCAGCGCCATGACAACCACCAGATCCCCTTCTCTCTGAAACAGGATTTCGGTGCCATGGCAAAGGCGCTGAAGGAAATCGACTACAAGGGCTGGTTCACTTTGGAAGCCGACTCTTACTTAGGTAAATTCACCGCTGAAACCGCACTGGACGGTCTGAAAGACCTCCATGCCGCCGCCAGAAAAATGGAACTGATGTTCGAGGAGGCATAAGATGCGTACATCCACAGAAATCGGCTCCGCCGCCAAAATTATCGGCGAAGAAAGAGCCATTGAACTCTATGCCAAGGCCGGCTTTGATGGCTGGGATTTTTCCTTGTTTGCTCCCATGCTGTGCAAGCATCACTACTACACCAACAGCTGGATCGACGGCCTATACGGCTCTGACTATCTGAAAATCGCCCGGCAGCTGAAGAAAGTCGGTCTGGACAACGGTATCGTCTGCAACCAGTCCCATGCCCCCTTCCCCTTCTATGGCAAGAACATCCGGGACTATATCATGCGCGCCATTGAATGCACCGCAGAAGCCGGTGGTGAGATCTGTGTGGTCCATCCCAACAACAAGCTGGGCCCGGAAGAAAATGCCATGCTCTACCAGACCCTTCTGCCCTTTGCCAAGGAGCACGGTGTCAAGCTGGCCACGGAAAATATGTATGACTGGGACAGTTCCTTTGATCATCCCGTCTTTGCCTCCTGCGCCACCGCCGAAGGCTTTTGGGATGTGCTGAACGCCGTGGATGACGAATATCTGGTGGGCTGTCTGGACATCGGCCATGCGGAGATGGAATATATCAGCGGCA
>JAZNFJ010000030.1:0-7297 GCA_045589035.1 Candidatus Avilachnospira sp.
CGGACATCTTCCAGCTTCATCCGCCGCAGCTCCTCGCCCACCAGACCTTCCAAACCGAAAAGGCAGGGGACGGCAAAAGTAAATTTATTCATGGCAGCTCCCAATTGTGTTATTTTCCAATTATTATATGCCATTTGGCGAAAAATAGCAATAAAAAGAGAGTGCCTTTCGGCACTCTCTTTTGAAATTGTAAGCTGAGATTACTGAGCCTGCTTGGCGGCCTTCTTAGCAGCCTTCTTGGCTTCCCACTGGGTGACGCACAGAGCGCAGGAGATGTCGCCGGTGACGTTCAGGCAGGTACGACCCATGTCGAACAGACGGTCGACAGCAACGATCAGACCGATGTAGGCAACGGGGATGCCGATGGCTTCCAGAACCATAGCCAGCATGATCATGCCAGCGCCGGAGACGCCTGCAGTACCGATGGAGGCCAGCGTAGCGGTGACGACCACGATGACCATCTGACCGATGGTCAGGTCAATGCCGCAGCAGGTTGCCAGGAAGATGGTGGCAACGCACTGATAGATGGCGGTGCCGTCCATGTTGATGGTGGAGCCCAGAGGCAGAACGAAGGAGGAGATGTCCTTGTCAGCGCCCAGATTGCCGGCACACTCGGTAGAAACGGGGAGAGTGGCGGCAGAGGAAGTGGAGGTGAAAGCGAAGATCATAGCAGCGGCTGCGCCCTTGAAGAACTTGCCGGGGCCGACCTTGCCAAAAGCCTTTGCTGCCACGGAGTAGACCAGAACAGCATGGATGAAATATGCGATGTAGGCGCACAGCAGAACCAGAGCCAGGTTGCCGATGATGGCAGCGCCCTGAGTAGCCACGACCCAAGTCATGTAGGTGACAACGCCGATGGGGGAGAGGCTGATGATGAAGGTCATGAGCTTCTCGATAACGGAGTAAGCGGAGTCAACAAAGTTGCGGACCAGAGTGGCCTTCTCGCCGGCTGCCAGGATGGAGCCGCCGAAGAACAGGGCAATGACGATGACCTGCAGCATGTTGGCTTCGGTGAAGGACTTCCACATGTTGGTGGGGAAGATGTTGACCAGAGTGCTCATGAAGCCGCCGAATTCCTTGGCTTCGTATTCAGCAGCACCCAGCTGACTGGACAGGTCGGGGAACAGGCTGGCGCCCTTGAAGATGCTGCCGACTACCAGACCGATGACACAGGCAATAGCGGTGGTGCAGAGGAAGTACAGCACAGTCTTGATACCGACAGAGCCGACCTTCTTCATGTCTTCCATGGAGATGATACCCTGGATCATGGAGAGCAGGACAACGGGGACAACGATGAACTTCAGCAGGTTGACGAAGATGTCACCAAAGGGCTTGATGTACTTTGCTGTGAATTCACCGGCACCGGCAAAATTAAAAATCAGGCCGGCGACCACGCCAACGATCAGCGCGATCAAGATCTGAATGGGGAGACTGAGTTTTTTCTTCATACGTTTCACCTCATCAAAATTTTGTTTTGTTTCTTCCTTGCATAAATGCAATTATATTATACAAAACAGGTGGAATGTTGTAAAGTGTTTTTGTGCAAGTTGGTTGTTTTTGACGAAAATGTAAAAAAATCCGGCAGGATTGCGCCTGCCGGAAAAGTTTTTTGTGAAGTCTTACAAAAATCTTTTTTGCTTATTTTACTTCATAGCCGCAGAAGAGAATGGCAGCCTTTGCCAGTTCCCCGGTGGGGTCTACGGTGGTCTGAGGCAGCTGTAAAAGCTGTGCTGCCAGAGGCAACTCCGTGCAGCCAAGGATGAAATAATCCGCACCTCGTTGGGCCATTTGCGTCAGAACCAGTTCCATGTCAGAACGATAATCTTCCGGATCCGCATCGGCTTTCACACCTTCATAAATGACCCGCATGAGGGCATCCTGTTCGGCATCACTGGGAATCAGATAGGAAACCTGCTGTTCGGAAAGTGCTTTTTCATACAGCCCCGTAGCCAGTGTGCCTTTGGTGGCGAGGATGGCGGCTGTCTTGCCGGGGAACTGCTCTGCGCAGGTCTTTGCGGTGGCCTCCAGCATGCTGATAAAGGGCACATCCGTCTGCGCCTGCAGCCGGGGCAGGAAATAATGGGCAGTGTTGCAGGGCATGAGGATGCAGTCTGCACCGCAGGCAATCAGTTTTCGAAGGGAATCGGACATTTCCTCCACGGGATCTTTCCCGCCGGACAAAATGGCAGCGGTGCGGTCGGGAATGGCGGAGTTGTCGTCAATATAGATGCGGATGTGGTCGTTGTCACAGCCGGCTTTTGTCATGGTGACGATCTTGCGGAACAGATCAGCGGTGGCCAGAGGACCCATGCCGCCCAGAATGCCGATGGATTTTTTCATAATTACAACCCCTCCGTCAAAATCTTCGATTTTGCCACCTCCCCTTACACAGGGGAGGCTTATTTAATTCCAGAACTGCGGGAACAGCAGTTCGCTGAGGACCTTGAAGGTCAGTAGAATCAGCACCACCACAACCGTGGGACGGACGATCTTACCGCCGTTTTTGATGGCAAGACCGGCACCGATGTGGTGACCCAGAATGGATGCCACGGCAGAAACCAGCCCCACACCGATGAGGACATAACCTGCCATCAGGGCAGTATACAAGCTGCCGATGTTGGAAGCCAGATTGACCACCTTCACATGACCGGCGGCAGTACGGGTATCCAGCTTGGCAAAGCGGATAAAGATAATCATCAGGAAGGTGCCGGTGCCGGGACCGTAGTAGCCATCATAGGCACCGATGATGAGAGATGCACCCCATGCGATGAGCGCTTGCTTTACAAAGGGAATCTCCTCCGGCTCATCGGGATAGGAGCGGGTTCGCAGGGTGATAATGGCTACCACCGGCAGAACCACCAGAAGCAGATATTTCAGAATATTATCCGGTGTGTGGTGCTGCAGCCAGGTGCCGCCCATGGAACCCAAAAGTGCCAGAGCAATGGAGGGAATGGCCAGTTTCCACTTCACATAGCCGTTTTTGATAAAACGGGCAGCGGAGAAAATGGTGCCGATACCGGCGGAGAGTTTGTTGGTGCCCAGGGCAAAATATGTAGGCATGCCGTGGAGTCCGATGAGGTAGGTGGGGACGGAAATGATACCGCCGCCGCCGGCAATGGCATCCATAAAGGATGCGAAAAACACGCCGACACAGATCAGCAGCACGATCCACAGAGGAATGCCGTCCAGTTGGATGTCCGTAAAAATGTTCATGTGGTTTCTCCTTTCAGCACTACCCAAACTTCCCGGGCAACACCGTCTTCATCATTGGTATAAAGGCTGATGCGGTCGGCAGCGGCTTTGGCGGCAGAGCCTGCGTTTTTCATGGCAACGGCGGTGCCGGCATAGCGGAACATACCCACATCGTTGCCGCCGTCGCCAATGGCCATGACTTCTTCCGGCTGCAGCCCCAGATGCTCAGCCAGCTTCTGCAGTCCCAGACCCTTGTCAATGCCAAGTGGCATGATTTCCAGATCGTCCTCGTCGCTTTCCATGATCTCATAGGGCAATTTCTTCAATTCTTCCCACAGGGCAGGCTTTTTGGAAAGATCATGGAAGAACATATGTATTTTGTTGGTGATACCTTGATAGTTTTCCACATAACCATCCAAATCTGCTTCCGGGATATGGGAGGTCCGGACAACCTCATACAGAGATCCCCAGAATTCTGCATTGTCTATGTCTGTGGCACGGTTGTGAATGCGGTTTTCTTCATCGAAAATATCGGGGATGGCACCGTAGCGGCAGATGATCTTGTAGAGCATCCGCAGTTCCTCCGCAGAAAGGGCCTTGCGGAAAATATCCGTGCCCGTCTGCATATCCATGACCTGTGCGCCGGTGCAGGTGACGATATACCGCATACCCGGCAGCCGGTCGGTGTATTCTCTGCATTCTGTCAGAGGTCTGCCGGTGGAGATACACACATGGATGCCGGCTTTGGCGGCGGCTTCCAGGGCATCTACCGTGGCCCGGGTCATCTGCTTTTCGGTGTTCAGCAATGTGCCGTCAATGTCAATGGCAATGAGTTTGATGGCCATTTATGTTTCCTCCTCCACCAGTCTCCGAATGGTGGCTTCATCTGCTTGGTTGTAGACCTGCCCGTTCCAGCGGAGGTTGGGTCCTTTTCCGCATTGGCGCATACAGCCTACATATTTGAGGGTAAAGCCTTCCGGATCTTTACCGTAGGTCTTTTCCACAAAACCGGCAAGATTTGCCCGTTTGGGACAGTTGGGTCCGGCGCAGAGTTCCAGCAGGGGCTTCTGCTCTGCCAATTTCAAACTGGGCAGCCGCTTAATGACTGCCAGCAGATAGCTTTCCTTTGTGCCCAGAACTTCTGCAATCTGGGGCAGCAGATAAGAGGGAATCGCACCGTCATGTTCCTGCTGCATTTCTTTGAGCAGAGCCGTCAGTGCGCTTTGGTCTTGGGGCGCGCCCTGCGCTTTATAGTAGTGGATCGCTTCCTTTAAGTCCCAAGCCATAGCTGCACCTCCCTTTTTTGATATGATACCCTTAAAATGCCCAAATGTCCATAAAAAATGACGGCCCAAAGGCCGTCATTTTTTTATGTTGTGGAATTAGTCGCCCACGTGGAAGTTGACGGAGGTGTCGCCTTCATGGTCGGTGCCGAACTCATAGTCCTTACCGGGCAGGATGGCGTTCAGAATGATGCCAACCAGAGCAGCCACAGCCAGACCGGACAGGCTGATGGTCACGGAGCCGATATTGAAGGACACAGCGCCGGAGTAGTTGATGCCGATGGCCAGAACCATGATGACAGCGGCGATGATGACGTTGCGGGTGTTGGTGAAGTCGACCTTGTTTTCGACCACGTTACGGACACCGACAGCGGAGATCATGCCGTAGAGGATCATGGAGATGCCGCCGATGGTGGCAGCAGGCATAGCCTGAATCAGAGCGGCAAACTTGGGGCAGAAGGAGAACAGGATAGCGAAGTAAGCAGCAATGCGGATGACACGGGGGTCATAGACCTTGCTCAGAGCCAGAACGCCGGTGTTCTCGCCGTAGGTGGTGTTGGCAGGTGCGCCGAAGAGGGAAGCCAGAGCAGTTGCCAGACCATCACCCAGCAGGGTGCGATGGAAACCGGGATCTTCCAGATAGTTCTTCTCGCAGGTGGAGGAGATGGCGCACATATCGCCGATGTGTTCGACCATGGTAGCCAGAGCCAGAGGCATGATGGTAACGGCGGCGGTGATCAGCATGGAGGGATCCAAATCCTTGCTTGCGAACAGGCCGATGACCGTGTTTTCCATCTTGAAGGGAACGCCGATCCAAGCAGCATCCTTCACAGCGGTGAAGTCCACATTACCGGTAACAGCAGCGATCACATAGGAAGCTACAACGCCCAGCAGGATGGGAACGATCTTGATCATGCCCTTGCCGAAGATGTTGGCGAGGATGACCACGAGGATAGCCACCAGAGCGATCCACCAGTTGGTGCGGCAGTTATCAATGGCAGAGGAGCTGAGGATCAGACCAATGCAGATGATAATGGGGCCGGTGACGATGGGGGGGAAGAACTTCATGACCTTCTTGGTGCCGAATGCCTTGAACAGGGCAGCCAGAACCACATACAAAAGGCCTGCGCAGGCAACACCAAAGCAAGCGTAAGGCAGCAGGTGGGCTTCCTGGTTGGGAGCGATGGCAGCATAGCCGCCGATAAAGGCGAAGGAAGAGCCGAGGAATGCGGGGACTTTACCCTTGGCCAGCAGGTGGAACAGCAGCGTGCCCAGACCGGCGAACAGCAGGGTAGCGGAAACACTCAGACCGGTGAGAACGGGAACCAGAACGGTTGCACCGAACATGGCGAACATGTGCTGCAGGCCCAGAACCAGCATTCTGGGTGCGCCCAGTTCTCTGGCATCATAAATGCCGTTTTCGGGGATGGACTTCTTGGACATTTTTTGGTTTCTCCTTTCTTTCTTGAGACCCATGGCATAAAAAAACAGAACCAAAAGCCAACGCCTTAGTTCTGAATGGGAATATAAAAGAAACCCTCACCACGGGCAGCAGGGAATCCGGGCATCTGATGCAACATTACTGCGTTTTTCATCTGCCCAACACACCCTTCCGTATTCTCTGAGGAATATTATAATAATCTCTGCGGAGAAAATCAACTGCAATGTGACAAAATGTCGAAATTTCATTTCATCATAAGAAATCCATAGATTTTTTTTTGAACTGTGTTATAATGGACAAAACATAAAAAAGAAGGGGCGATTTCTTTTATGAATACTGCTTACGCAGCACGGACCGCCGCTGAACTGCAGGCGGAATATACAACTGTCAAGGCGCATTTTGAAGACTTGAAGGCCAAGGCTCTGAAGCTGAATATGGCAAGAGGCAAGCCTGGCAAGGAGCAGCTGGATCTGGTCAGCGATATTCTGACCGTCCTGCAGAAGCCCGAAGACTGCGTTTCCGACGGTATCGATGTCCGCAACTACGGTGAACTGACCGGTATTCCTGCCGCCAAGGAACTGTTTGCCGACATTCTGGGCTGCAAGCCCGAAGAGTGCTTCATCGGCGGCAATGCCAGTCTGACGCTCATGTACGATACCATTTCCAAGGCCTATACCCACGGCCTGCTCCACTCCGAGCGTCCCTGGTGCAAGGAGGAAACCGTCAAGTTCCTCTGCCCCTGCCCCGGCTATGACCGCCACTTCAAGATCACCGAGTCCTTCGGTATCGAGATGATCAACATTCCCATGACTGCCACCGGCCCCGATATGGACATGGTGGAAGATCTGGTGAAGGATCCTGCCGTCAAGGGTATGTGGTGCGTGCCCAAGTACTCCAATCCCGATGGCATCGTCTACTCCGACGAAACCATCAAGCGGATCGCCAATCTGAAGCCTGCGGCTCCCGACTTTATCCTCATGTGGGATAATGCCTACTGCATCCATGAGTTTGACAGCGAGTTCGTACCCTTTGATGATATTCTTACCCTCTGCCGTGAAGCCGGCAACCCCGATATGGTCTTTGAGTTTGCTTCCACCTCCAAGGTGACCCTTCCCGGCGCAGGCGTGTCCGTCATGGCCGCTTCCGTGGAGAACCAGAAGTACATGGAAAAACTTTTGACCATCCAGACCATTTCCTATGATAAGGTCAACATGCTCCGCCATGTGAAGTATCTGAAGAACAAGGAGCATACCCTGGAACTGATGAAGAAGCATGCAGAGATCATGCGTCCCAAGTTCCTGTGCGTCCTGCGCTGGCTGGAAACCGAGATCGAGCCTCTGGGTATCGCCTCCTGGCAGAAGCCCAAGGGCGGCTACTTCGT
>JAZNFJ010000031.1:0-6802 GCA_045589035.1 Candidatus Avilachnospira sp.
CAAGGGTTTTGGTGACCCGCGGGAGATGTCTCCGCCCTAAGAGCCGCCGCACGCGGCGGTTGGGCTCCGACACACCCGCCTGCGGGCGGGCGTCGAACTCGCCGGATTTCTCGGCGCCCGGACGTCTGACCAAAAGAAAAGACCCGCGTGAGCGTCTCTTTTCTTTTGGTGACCCGCCGGAGATTCGAACTCCGGACACCCTGCTTAAAAGGCAGGTGCTCTGCCGACTGAGCTAGCGGGTCATATTTGGCTGGGATGGCAGGATTCGAACCTACGCATGACGGAGTCAAAGTCCGTTGCCTTACCGCTTGGCTACATCCCAATGTCCGTCAAAAGACCTTCAGCCCCGCCAAAGGCGAGGCTGAAGAGAAGAATGGGGTGGATGAAGGGATTCGAACCCTCGGCCTCCAGAGCCACAATCTGGCGCGCTAACCAACTGCGCCACATCCACCATATCCAATTTCTTGCCGCGCTGCACCGCAATGGCTTGCCCAAAAGGGTGGCACGCCAGAAGGGACTCGAACCCCTGACCTACTGCTTAGAAGGCAGTTGCTCTATCCAACTGAGCTACTGGCGCATATGGAGCGGGTGAAGGGAGTCGAACCCTCGTCCTCAGCTTGGAAGGCTGATGTACTAGCCGTTGTACGACACCCGCGCGGCCCGCTGAGGGCATGCTGATGCAATCAGCTATAAGATAATAGCATAAGAAAATTTCCATGTCAAGGACTTTTTGGTGATTTGCCCGATTTCCACTTGCCTTTTTCTGGAATTTTCTGTATGATGTGGTCGTATGTTACCGATAGAAGGTGATCTTCATGGATCTGAAGAAATTGTATATTGAAAAAGCGGTCTATCCTGCCATGACCCTGCTGCAGAAAAACCATGTTTCCGCATTCACCAGGCAGCTGCAGGCCACAGAAACCATGGATGTGGATGACCGTGCCATCTGGCTGCGGCAGCAGATGTCCGAACTGCTGCTCTACTGCCGGGAGAATGTGCCGGCTTATTTTGACCTGCCCTTTACGGATCTGGAACTGCGCCGGGAACCTCTGGACTGTCTGCAGGCGGTGGATCCTGTGCCTCTGGATGAGTTCCTCAACCAGACCCGGCAATATCTGTGCCCCAATGCGGATCTGGAGCATCTGCACCATGCCGTGCAGAACATCGGAGAGGAACAGCAGGCGAATCTCTATTATACCCAGGAGCAGGTGGCAAGATACGAAGCTGCCCGCTGGCGGGGTCTGAGCTGGTACGGCGTGACCTTTGGCAGCCCCAGCGTCCTTTTGTGGGATAAACCCCGGGATCCCTACTTCCTGCGGGAAGAGCCCTATATGCGAAACCGCCTGTCCATGTCCGTCTGCGCCATGACCGACCGAAGCATCCAGCCCATGCTGGAGGAGATCGATGCTTTTGAGCCGGAGTACATCTCCGGCAGCGCCAATGCCCTTGGTATGCTGGCAGCAGGTATGGAGCGGACCGGTCTGCGGCTGCTGAAGCCTTTGAAGGTCGTTACCGTCACCCAGGGTGTGGCAGACGGAGCGCTGCGCCAGAAACTGCAGGAGGTGTTCGGCTGTCCTGTTGCCCAGAATTTGGGTGTGCGGACGGAGGGCATCGTGGCCTATATGTGCCCGGAAGGACACCTCCATGTGACAGCGGAAAACTGTTTTGTGGAGATCCTCGACCCACAGACATGGACGCCTGTGGCACCGGGAAAGCCGGGCCTTGTGGCGGTGACCGATCTGGTGGACCGCACCATGCCCCATCTGCGGGTGGTGCTGAACTTTATGGCGGTGCTGGATGACAGTCCCTGTCCCTGCGGCCGGACTTTGCCTGTTCTCAAGCACCTCCGCGCCACCGCACCGATGGAATAAGCAAAAAACCGCCCAAACGGGCGGTTTTTACTTTGCTAATTGTCGGTCTATTTCCTGAATCTGCCTTTGCAGCCGCTCCATAGCTTTTGTTAGACTTTTTCGCCGCAGACGCAGCTTGTCTTGCTCGGATAAATACCACCGTTCTCCGGCATGGTCACAGGCATAGCAATCTTCCTCCTGGCAGCTTTGGCATGCTGCAGGCAGAGGAGTGGCTTCGATCCATTCCATGATAGCACCTCGCTTCTTTGTTGTGTATAATATAGGCAAAAATTTGCTAATATCCAAGGAGTAATATTAAGAAGATAATATTCCTATCTACTGGAAAGTGTGGTGTATGTCTGTGATTAGCTATGAGCCGCTGTGGCGCACAATGAAAGACCGTGGCATTACCAAATACACCTTGATCTATAAAATGGGCTTTAGTGCAAACACGATTACCAATTTAAGGCGGAATAAGAGCATTACCATGAATACCTTGGAGAAGTTGTGTAAAGCATTGCAATGTATACCCAACGATATTATTGCGTTTACAGAGGATTAAGCGCTCCTGCTTTGGCAGGGGCGTTTTTGGTTATTATAATGGACAGAAGGTAAAAAATCTGTCGAAACAGGTTGTATATTGAAAATCCCTGTGCTAAAATTAATGATTGCGAGATATGCTGTAAAATCTAAGGGGGCCAAGGAAATGGCACAGAAAAACATTCGAAACATTGCGATCATCGCCCATGTTGACCACGGCAAGACCACACTGGTGGACGAGCTGCTGAAGCAGGGCGGCGCATTCCGTGAAAATCAGGCACCGCAGGACCGGGTCATGGACTCCGGTGATCTGGAGCGGGAGCGGGGTATTACCATTCTGGCGAAGAACACCGCGGTGCAGTATAAAGATACCAAAATCAACATCGTCGATACCCCGGGACATGCCGACTTCTCCGGCGAAGTGGAACGCATTCTGAAAATGGTCGATGGCGTTCTGCTGCTGGTGGATGCCGCAGAAGGTCCCATGCCCCAGACCAGATTTGTCCTGCAGAAGGCGTTGGAACTGGGTCACAAGGTCATCGTGGTGGTCAACAAGATCGACCGTCCCGATGCCCGTATCGAAGAAGTGGTGGAGGAAGTTCTGGAACTTCTGCTGGATCTGGATGCCACCCAGGAACAGTTTGACAGCCCCACCATCTTCTGCTCCGGCCGTCAGGGCATTTCTTCCTACTCTCCCAATGAAGAGGGCAAGGACATGATCCCTCTCTTTGAAACCATCGTCAACTATATCGATCCTCCCAAGGGCGAGGAGGACGGCCCTCTGCAGGTGCTGATCTCCTCCATCGACTACAATGAGTTTGTGGGTCGTATCGCTGTGGGCCGTGTGGAGCGGGGTGTGATCAAGGCCAATCAGGAGATTGCTGTCTGCGATTACCACGACCCCGATATGAAGCAGAAAGCCAAGGTTGTGGCGCTGTATGAGTATACCGCCCATGGCCGCAGCCCCATTCAGGAGGCTGCTGCCGGTGAGATCGTGGCATTTTCCGGTATTTCCGATATTACCATCGGCCGCACCATCTGCGCCCCCGATTCCATTGAGCCCCTGCCCTTTGTGAAGATCTCTGAGCCCACCATGGAGATGACCTTCTCCGTCAACGACTCTCCCTTTGCAGGCAAGGAAGGCAAGTTCGTCACCTCCCGCAACCTCCGCGACCGTCTGGAGCGGGAACTGCTGAAGGATGTATCCCTGCGGGTCACGGAGCAGGGCATGGATGCCTTCAATGTGGCAGGCCGCGGTGAAATGCACCTGTCCATCCTCATTGAAACCATGCGCCGGGAAGGCTATGAGTTCCAGGTTTCCACCCCCCATGTGCTGAACAAGGAAGTGGATGGCAAGCTGTGTGAGCCTATCGAGCGGCTGGTGGCAGATGTGCCGGAAAACTCCGTGGGCGCGGTCATCGACAAGCTGAGCCAGAGAAAGGGCGATCTGATCTCCATGACCCCTGTGGGCAGCCGTATGCGTCTGGAATTTCTGGTGCCTGCCCGTGGTCTGTTCGGCTACCGAAATGAATTTTTGACCGATACCAGAGGCGAGGGCATCATGGCCTCCGTGCTGGACGGCTATGCACCGCTGAAGGGCGAGATCGACCGCAGACCCAGCGGCTCTCTGGTGGCCTTTGAAAGCGGCGAAGCCTGTGCCTACGGTCTGTTCAATGCCCAGGACCGCGGAACTATGTTCATCGGTGCCGGTACCCCGGTCTATGCCGGTATGGTGGTGGGTCAGTGCAGCCGCAACGAGGATATGTCCGTCAACGTCTGCAAAAAGAAGCAGCTGACCAATATGCGTGCATCCGGCTCCGACGAAGCCCTGCGGCTCACCAGCCCCAGAGTCATGAGCCTGGAGCAGTGCCTGGAATATCTGGCCGATGACGAACTGCTGGAGGTCACCCCCAAGACCCTCCGCATACGCAAGCGCATTCTGGACCATGCCGAGCGTATGAAGCACAACAAGGGCGGCAAATAAGGGAATCCGGTTTGTGATTTTTGCTGATTTTTGTCCCGGAAGCGGAAGCTTCCGGGACTTTTTTTCTCCTCT
Source organism: Candidatus Avilachnospira sp. (assembly GCA_045589035.1). Classification (GTDB taxonomy): domain Bacteria; phylum Bacillota; class Clostridia; order Oscillospirales; family Oscillospiraceae; genus Avoscillospira. Next base: position 4,447 of record JAZNFJ010000031.1, read on the forward strand.
GCCGTTCATTGACAGGGCAGTTATGATTTTTTATACTTAGAATATAAATAGGGATATGTGGTGGAGTCTGTCATAGGATCTTACGATCCTATTTATCCGAAATATGGCGAAATTCGGAGGCAGAATCTAAGGATTCTGCCTTTTTGCTTTTTTCGGATGTCAGAAGCCTGTCCCTGAAAGAAAGGTAAGGTGATACTATGGATCAACTGTCACTATTCTACGGCCTGTCGTTTCTGACGGCTGCCCTGGCCTTTGCCTTCGCGGCTTACCTGTACTTATGGGTCAAGAAACAGCCGGTGGAGAACACCACCATCCGCGATGTGGCCAAACTCATCAAAGAGGGCGCCAACACCTTCATGCGCCGGGAGTACCGCATTCTGGCGAAATTCGCCTTGGTCGTGGCGGTCATCATCTTTGTGCTGATGCCCAGTCCTGTCTGGAAGGGCGATATCTGGGACAATGTGGCCATAGCTGTCGCCTATATCTTAGGCACGGCATTGTCTGCCGTGGCCGGTAAGATCGGCATTCTGGTGGCGACCCTCTCCAATGGCCGTGCAGCCGAAGGTGCCCAGAAGGGCATTAAGCCTGCTTTCCTCATCGGTTTCCGCGGCGGTGCGGTCATGGGCCTGCTGGTGGTGGGCTGCTCTCTGCTGGGTGTGGCTGCAGTGCTGTGGGTCACGGGAGATGCCTCCATTCTGCTGGGCTTCTCCTTCGGTGCCAGCTCTCTGGCTCTGTTTGCAAAGGCAGGCGGCGGCATCTTTACCAAAACTGCCGATGTGTCCGCCGACCTGACCGGCAAGGTGGAGCTGGGCATCGCGGAAGATGACCCCAGAAACCCGGCTGTTATCGCCGACAATGTGGGCGATAATGTAGGCGATGTGGCCGGCATGGGTGCCGACCTGTTTGATTCCAATGTAGCAGCCATGGCCTCTGCCCTGGTCATTGCCCAGAGCCTTTCCGGCGGCAAGTTTGCCAATACTGCCATGGTATTCTGCTATGCCATTCTGGGTCTGCTGTCCTCGGTCATCGGTATCGCCACGGCTCGAATCGGCAAAAACGGCAGTCCCACAAGAGCATTAAATGCTTCTACTTATGTGACCACCGGTGTATTCCTGGTGCTGACCGCCCTTGCGACTTTGTTGTTTGAAAACTTCTCCTGGCGGATCTGGGGTGCTGCTTCCACCGGTCTGCTGGTGGGTGTCATCATCGGTATCACCACGGACTACTTCACCGATGATACCAAGCCCATCGTCAAAAAAGTTGCCCATGCATCCGCCTCCGGCCCTGCCTTTACGGTTCTGTCCGGTGTGGCATACGGCTTCGTATCCGCCTTGCCTGCCATGGTGGGTATCGCCATTTCTGCATTGGTGGCCTACCAGCTGTGCGCCCCCATGGGCGACGGCTATGCCATTTTCGGCATCTCCATGGCGGCAGTCGGCATGCTGTCCATTGTGGGTATGATCATTTCCAACGATGCCTACGGTCCCATCGTGGATAATGCCAGAGGTCTGGCGGAAATGGGCGGTCTGGGCGAAGAAACCATCCGCATTGCCGATGAACTGGACAGCGCCGGCAATACGGTCAAGGCGGTCACCAAGGGCTTCTCCATCTCCGCTGCCGGTCTGACGGTCATCTCCCTGCTGGGTGCGTTCATGGCAGAAGCCAACCATGCCCTTGCCGCTGCCGGCAAGGAATTGATCACCGGGTTCGATATCATGTCCCCCACGGTGTTCTTCGGTATTCTGGTGGGCGCGGCTATTCCCGCGGTGTTCTCGGCTATGCTCATTCTGGGTGTGGATAAGAATGCCCAGCGGATGGTGGAGGAGATCCACCGCCAGTTCCGCACCATTGTGGGTCTGAAAGAGGGCAAGGAGGGCGTGAAGCCCGACTATGACCGCTGCATCGACATTGCCACCACCGGCGCATTGAAGGAACTGATCCCTGCGGGTCTGATGAGCATTCTCTCCACCGTTGCTGTGGGTCTCATTGGCGGACCCCAGGCCATTGGCGGTTTCCTGCTGGGCAATATCGTGTCCGGTCTGCTGCTGGCGCTGTTTATGTCCAATGCCGGCGGCCTGTGGGATAACTCCAAGAAGTATGTGGAGGCCGGTAACGAAGGCGGCAAGGGCAGCGAAGCCCATAAATCCGCCGTCATCGGCGATACGGTGGGTGACCCCTTCAAGGACACGGCAGGTCCTTCCATTAACACCCAGATCACGGTGGTTTCGTTGGTTGCATCCCTCTGTTCGACGCTCTTTGTGGCGCTTTCTCTCTTTGGATAAATTCTTCTTATACCAAGCCCCCTCCGCCCCCTTTCGCGGGGGGGGGGTTTTTTTTTTTTTTTTTTCTTTTTTTT
>JAZNFJ010000032.1:0-3010 GCA_045589035.1 Candidatus Avilachnospira sp.
GGGCTGTTTTTCGTGTACAAAAGAGGAATGATCGCCCATATGCCTTCCCCCCTTGTGGGGAAGGCTTTTTGATACAATTCCCAACTCAAAGGCTCCCCTTGAGGGGAGCTGCTGAGCGAAGCGAAGCTGAGAGGTGTGTGCAGGCAGTAACGAAGATGCCAACAGCCACCTCTCCGCCTCACTTTGTTCGGCACCTCCCCTCAAGGGGAGGCTATTTTCTGCTTCTTTTTATATAATTTTCTCATTTACTTTAACGCACAAGTGTGTTAAACTATCAGGTAATACGAATTCCCTCGGGGAGGTTACTGATATGGTAGAAGTATTCAAAAAAGGCGCGTATTTGCTGAACGGAAAGCCCGTCTGGGCAGAGGATGCCACAGGTGTGGAAGCCCCCATGGCTGCCCGTGAAAAGACCATGGCCTATTCCATTTTCCGCAGCCACAATAAGTCCGATGACCCCAAGAAGCTGCGGCTGAAATTTGATGCGCTGATTTCTCACGATATTACCTTTGTTGGCATTATTCAGACCGCCAAGGCCTCCGGCCTCAAGCAGTTCCCTATTCCCTATGCCATGACCAACTGCCACAACAGCCTTTGCGCCGTTGGCGGTACCATCAATGAGGATGACCATGCCTTTGGTCTGTCCGCTGCCAGAAAGTACGGCGGCATCTATGTCCCTGCCAATCAGGCGGTCATCCACCAGTATGCCAGAGAACGGCTGGCAGGCTGCGGCAAAATGATCCTCGGCTCTGACTCCCATACCCGCTACGGCGCCTACGGCTGCATGGGTGTGGGCGAAGGCGGCGGTGAACTGGTCAAGCAGCTGCTGGAAAATACTTATGATGTGGCCGCCCCCGAAGTGGTCATGGTTTACTTAGAGGGCAAGCCCAGAAAGGGTATCGGCCCTCAGGATGTGGCTATTGCATTGGTGGCCGCCACCTTCCCCAAGGGCGATGTGAAGAACAAGGTGCTGGAATTTGTGGGCCCCGGTGTGGAAAACCTTTCCTGCGACTACCGCATCGGCATCGATGTGATGACCACGGAGACCTCCTGTCTGACATCCATTTGGCAGACCGACGACAAGGTCAAAAACTACTACGAAACCATCGGCAGACCGGAAGAATACAAGTGCCTGCAGCCCGGAGAGGGTGCTTATTACGACAGTGTGGTGAAAATTGACCTGAGCAAGGTCGAAGCCATGATCGCCCTGCCATTCCACCCCTCCATTGCCTATACCATCCACGATCTGCAGGCTCGTCCCAAGGAGATTTTTGCAGAGGTGGAAGCCGCCTGCAACAAGCAGCTGGAGGGCAAGGTCACCATGGATCTCCAGAGCCATATTGTGGACGGCAAGATCACCTGCGACCAGGGTGTTATCGTGGGCTGTTCCGGCGGTATGTATGAAAATATCATGGAGGCGGCCTCTATTCTGAAGGACGGCTCCATCGGCAACGGCTATTTCGATATGTCCGTCTACCCCTCCTCCACGCCCATTTCTCTTGCATTGACCAAAAACGGCGCCGCCGCCACCTTGATGGAGGCCGGCTGCGTCATGAAGCCCGCTTTCTGCGGCCCCTGTTTCGGCGCAGGCGATACCCCTGCCAACAATGCCCTGTCCATCCGCCATGCCACGAGAAACTTCGCCAATCGCGAAGGCTCCAAGCCTGCCAATGGTCAGATTTCCGCGGTGGCACTGATGGATGCCCGTTCCATTGCCGCCACGGCCAGAAACGGCGGTATTCTGACCGCTGCCACGGATATCGATTACGATCTACCCGTAGCAGAGGAACTGGTCTACCACTTTGATGGCGGTGTGTATAAAAAGCGGTGCTACGAAGGCTTCGGCAAGGCCGATTCTTCCGCCGAACTGCGCTACGGCCCCAATATCAAGGACTGGCCCCAGATGCCCAAGCTGCAGGAGGACCTGCTGGTGAAGCTCTGCGCTGTCATCCATGACCCCGTCACCACCACCGATGAGCTGATCCCCTCCGGTGAAACTTCTTCCTACCGCTCCAACCCCATCGGACTCAGCGAATTTGCCCTGAGCCGCAGAGAGCCGGAATATGTGGGCAGAAGCAAGGCTGTCCGGGACGGCGGTATCAACGAAGAAGTGCTGGAAGTGCTGAAACAGGTGGGCGGCGATGCCAATAAGACCTCTGTGGGCTCCTGTATCTTTGCCAACCGCCCCGGTGACGGCTCCGCCAGAGAGCAGGCGGCATCCTGCCAGAAGGTGCTGGGCGGCTTCGCCAACATCTGCCAGGAATATGCCACCAAGCGCTACCGCTCCAACTGCATCAACTGGGGCATGACCCCCTTCACCCTGCCGGAAGGCACGGAATTTGCATATGCCGTGGGCGACTGGGTCTACATTCCCAATCTGAAGGCGGATCTTGCTGCCGGCAAGGAAGAATTTGCCGCCAAGGTCATCACCAAGGACGGCGTCAAGGAACTGCAGCTGCTGTGCAAGGGCCTGACGGACAACGACCGCCTGATCCTGCAGGAAGGCTGCCTGATGAACTACTACGCCGCGGGATATGGAAAATAAGAGGAAACGAACATGGAAAAAATTAAAATGACAACCCCTTTGGTGGAGATGGACGGCGATGAGATGACCAGAGTTCTCTGGGCGCTCATCAAGGAAAAGCTCATCCTCCCCTTTGTGGATCTGAAAACCGAATATTACGATCTGGGTCTGCTCCACCGCAATGAAACGGGCGATCAGGTGACCGTGGATGCCGCCAATGCCACCAAAAATTACGGCGTGGCAGTCAAGTGCGCCACCATCACCCCCAACAAACAGCGGATGGAGGAGTATCCCCAGCTGACCAAAATGTGGCCCAGCCCCAACGGCACCATCCGCTCCATTCTGGACGGTACGGTGTTCCGCGCCCCCATCTGCATCGATGCCATCAAGCCTGTGGTGAAGAACTGGGAACAGCCCATCACCATCGCCCGTCATGCCTATGGCGATGTCTATAAGTCCGTGGATCTGTACACGGAGCAGGCAGGC
>JAZNFJ010000033.1:0-2944 GCA_045589035.1 Candidatus Avilachnospira sp.
TCCACAGCGGCTTGGTAAGCATCGGTATAGAATTGCCTTGCGAACTCATAGCCGCCATGATTGTAGAAGTAGGCAGAATTTACATCGAACAGCAGCTCGCAGTAGGTAGTGGCATCCTCTTTCAGACCTCTGGTGGAGATCACCCCATCCTTTTTCAGTTGGTCAAATATTTCTGTGTAGCTGCCGGTTGGTTGCTTGAAGTGGATATTGCGGTAGCTCTTTTCCAGTACAATATCCGGATTACTATAAGTTTCCTTTTCTCTTTCGTTGTGAGCCTGGGCGTTCTTAATGTCGTTTGCGCTCAGATCACGGTTTCTTGCGAGGGTACGGTCAATCCCGTCGTTTCTTGCCATTGGACTCCTTTCTGCTGATTATCAGCGATGCATTTAGGTTTACGATTAGAGGAACGGCACTTTTTCAAAGTGTAATAACCCACTATGGTACTTTCATCCTATTGGCTGCAAAGTACCGTGGGCTCTCCGAGGGGGAACGGGGAGTGCGGCTTCTGCGGAAGCCTTGACCGTCATTTATGGATTGCAGTGTGGCTACAAACCATAAATTCCGGTACGGTCAGTTCATCGTTCACAGTGTATCATGCTCATGATTTTCTGCCCGTTGGCAGTGAGAAGGCTGTTGCCTTCTCACTACCTGTCCACGCCGAACTCTGCGGATTTCTGCGTGGGGACGAGGGATGCGAGGGGAGGGCGCGACGGTTGCGACAGTTGCGACGGTTGTTTATGGGGTGCCGAATCAAGTGTCGCAACCGTCGCAAGTGTCGCGGAAGTGTTGTGTCAGCTCTCAGATGGGGTATATTCGAGAAAGATGCGCCGTCCTTCATGGAGATTTTTACGCTTGTACTGGATATTGTGGTCTTTCTGCAAGCGACCGGCATTGACGTTCAAATGCTTTGTCAGAGAGATAGGACTGATATCCACATTCAAATGCTCTGCCAGATCTGAGGGACTACCGCTCCATGTGGGTGATTCTGCTGTTACTACCTGAGAAACAGCTATCAAAATAGGATCGGGAGGGAGCTTAAAATCTTCAACCTCCACATGATCCAGATCCCAGCTAAGACGTTCCAGGTCACGCATCAGATAGAATTTCTGATCCTGCACATCCCGCCCGGTAAGCTGCAGGGTGGCGTCGTGGTCGGTACGTTTGCGCTTGTGGAGGAGGAAACTGGCGTCAGCAGCTCCAGTCAATCCGGTGGTACCTGCGATCATGTTGAACTGGTCATTTTCATCTCCCAGCTTCCGGGTGTGATGGACGATGATCAGACAGATATCATAGTCGTCTGCGAATTTCTTCAGCAAGCCAATGTCGTCATAGTCACGGGCATAGCTGTAGGAATCCTCGTTGCCCTCACGGACTTTTTTAAGGGTATCAATGATGATGAGCTTTGTGCCGGGATGATCCTTGAGAAAGGCTTTTAACTGATCTTCCAGACCGTTGCGGATCTTCTTTGATTCAATGGAGAAGTACAGATCTTTTGTACTTTCCACACCGAACATTCGGAACATTCGGGATTGGAGCCGCTGGTGGTTATCCTCCAAGGCCAGATATAAGACGGGACTTTGGTGGACAGGGTGCCCCCAAAGAGGGCGCCCTGTGCTGACGCAATAGGCCATCTGCATGACCAAAAAAGACTTGCCATACTTGGGTGCTCCCGCCAGAATGTAGGCTCCGGTATGAAGTATCCCTTCGATGATCCATTGCTTTGCGGTAAAGACCATTCCATAAATATCTTCCATGGAGACCACCGGCATAAAGCTAGGATCGTTCATTCGCCGCATGAACAGATCGATATTTGCGGAATTTTCTTCGGAAAATTCGCTTTCCCCATTGAATTCTTCGTTAGAATCGGGTATAATTTTAATGTTACTTATCTTGAATGACTGCCCTGCATCTGCGCCAACAGATGCGTTTAGGGTAGTCATTTCTTTTTTATCTGCCATGGCCATCCTCCTTCATCCCATCCATGATTCGTGCGATCATGCGGATGGTGTCCAGAAGATCGTCAGAAACGCTGGCTCCGGCATCGATACGTTGTAATTCTGAAAGGACGACTGCAAGCTGCTCCTTCAGCGCTTTGTAAACTCTAGGATTGCCCTGCACGACTACATCATGGCACAAGAGCCGTTGGGTGATATAATCCTGTTTGGTAGTGCCTGCCAGTTTGACAAAGGTGTCAATCTGCTGGTTTTCTTCTTCTGATACCCGGAAAGCCACGGTTCGGTTCCGCCATCGGTTGTGCTTGTCCATGTTCTTAGCTGACATTGGCAAAACCTCCCCGGATAGCGCTTAACTGATCTGCCATGTTGCTCTGGGCAGAAGGGAACAGGTGTGCATAATGATAGGTGATATCCACGCTTTCGTGTCCGACACGGTCTCCAATGGCAACAGCGGAGAAGCCCATATCAATCAGCAGTGAGATATGGCTGTGTCTGAGATCGTGGATTCTGATTCTCTTGACCCCGGCAGCGGTGGCAGCTCTGGTCATTTCCCGGTGCAGACCGTTTTTTGTACAGGTGAAGATTCTGTCGGTAGGCCGTACCGCATACAGCATTTTCAGATAATCCTGCATTTCTTCAACAAGAAAATCGGGCATCTTTATGATACGATTACTCTTGGGAGTTTTCGGATCGGTAATTACATCTCGTCCTTTGATCCGCTGATAGGACTTGCTAATGGAAACTGTCTGACGCTTGAAATCGAAGTCAGCAGGGGTCAGTGCCAATAGCTCACCTTCCCGGATACCACACCAGTACAGCATTTCAAATGCGTAGTAGAAATGAGGATTATCCATAGCCTGCTCGGAGAACTTCCGGTATTCCTCTTGGGTCCAAAACTGCATTTCCTTGGAAGTTGCCCTACCCATATTGCCGACCTTGGCAGCAGGGTTTGATGGAAGTCCGTAGTATTTGCAGGCGTGGTTGAAAAT
>JAZNFJ010000034.1:0-19751 GCA_045589035.1 Candidatus Avilachnospira sp.
TGACCTGGCAGGTGCTACCATGACCAACGGCTTTATGAAGGCCTATCCCGAGCGCTTCTTCGATATGGGTATCGCTGAAGGCAACATGACCGGTGTCGCTGCCGGTATGGCTACCTGCGGCTTCAAGCCCTTCATCAACACCTTCGCTATGTTCGCTGCCGGCCGCAGCTGGGAGCAGGTTCGTAACTCCATCTGCTATCCCGGTCTGAATGTCAAGGTCGTCGGCTCTCACGGCGGTCTGTCCGTCGGTGAAGACGGCGCTACCCATCAGATGATCGAGGACTACGCAATCATGCGTGCTATCCCCGGTATGATGGTCCTGTGCCCCTGCGCCGGCAACGAAATGCGCCTGGCCACCGAGGCTCTGCTGAACTACGAAGGCCCCGCTTATATGCGTCTGGGCCGTCTGGCTGTTGATACTGTCACTGACGCTATCCCCGGCTACAAGTTCGAACTGGGCAAGGGTGTCACCGTTGTTGACGGCACCGATGTGACCATCATCGCTGTCGGTATGAATGTGCAGATGTCCATGAAGGCTGCCGAACTGCTGAAGGCAGAAGGCATCTCCGCCCGTGTCATCGACATGCACACCATCAAGCCTTTGGATACCGAGCTGGTTCTGAAGGCTGCCAAGGAAACCGGTGCCATCGTCACCACCGAAGAAGCCAACGTTAAGGGCGGTCTGGGTGCTGCAGTTTGCGAGTATCTGGCAGAGGCTTGCCCCATTCCCGTTGTCCGTCACGGTGTCAACGATGAGTTCGGCCGTTCCGGCAAGGCTCCCGCCGTTCTGGAAGCTTATGGCATCACCGCTGAGAAGATCGCCGAGTGCGCCAAGAAGGCTATCAGCCTGAAGAAGTAATTTCTGATGATAAAAACTCCCGAAAGTTTGACTTTCGGGAGTTTTTTAATGCAAAATGCAAAATGCAGAATGCAAAATAATATTTACACCTCATCCGTCATTTGCTTTGCAAATGCCACCTTCTCCTCAAGGAGAAGGCTTTGATCATCTGTATCTTGTAGGTATAATTCTTCGCAATCCTGCTGAGCTTTGATTAAAATGCGGATGGCTTCTTCCGAAGCGCGTACCATTTTTAGATAAAGTTCTTTATAGTCGGGCATGCTGATCACCTCATGTATAACTTTAGGACTTATTGTCCTAAATGTCAATAGGACGATGTGTCCTATTGTATAGTGCCATTAGGTGATGAATATGAATTTGCGAATTCGTGATTTGCGGGAAGATAACGATTATACACAGAAATTTATTGCTGAATATTTGATTTGTGATCAGTCTTTGTATTCGAAGTATGAAAGAGGAGAAAGACCTATTCCTCTGGAAGCAATCGTGAAGCTGGCAGATTTGTACAATGTCAGCATTGACTATCTTTGCGGCAGAACAGATAAGAAACGATAGAGCATAAACGGATTGCCACGGCCTTTCAGGCCTCGCAATGACACCTTTTCATTGGTCATTGCGAGCACCGAAGGTGCGTGGCAATCCGTTCTTTATTTTCTCAATTCTTTGCTCCGTTTGACCGCGGCGTGGATGGCGGTTTCCGCGGCGGCGGAAAAGCCTTTGGCTTCCATGGCATCGATGCCTGCCAGAGTAGCACCGCCGGGACTGCAGACGGCTTTTCGCAGTTCTGCAGGATCTTTGCCGGATATCTCTGCCAGTTTGGCTGCGCCTTGGAGCATCCGGATGCCGTAGGAAAGGGCTTTTTCTTTGGGCAGTCCGTTGGCAACGCCCCCTGCGGTCAAGGCTTCCAGAAATAGATCCGCAAAGGCAGGTCCGCAGCCTGCTACGGCTGTACCTGCATCAAAAAGGTCTTCTTCCAGCGCATCCAAATAACCGGCGGCGGAAAGCGCATGGAGAAAAACAGTCAGTTCTGCTTCTGCTACATCGGCTGCAGCATAGAGAATGATCCCTTCTCCCACAGTCACAGGGGTGTTGGGCATGATGCGGATGACAGGATAACCCTTGCCTGCCATGGCGCGGATGTCCGAAACAGTCAGTCCGGCAGCCATGGAAATCAGTACAAATCGGTCGGTTCTGGCGGATAAAATGGGGGAAATCTCTTTCAAAAGTTCGCCCATCATCTGGGGCTTGACACCGAGAAAGATGAAATCGGCGGTTTGAGCAACGGTTTGGACGGGAAACGCCTTGCAGCCCAGTTTCTGCGCCAGAAGCTCCGCTTTTTCCGCGGTGCGGTTGCTCAGAAGCAAATCTTCGGCAGGAAGCACCTTGGCAACGGCTTCGGCAAGGGCGCCGCCCATATTACCGGTGCCGATAAATCCAAATGTCTTACCCATTTATCTCACCTGTCCGTTTCCGCGAATGACATACTTGTAGGCGGTCAGCTCCTCCAGACCCATGGGGCCTCTGGCATGGAGCTTCTGGGTGGAGATACCCATTTCGCAGCCCAGACCGAACTCGCCGCCATCGGTGAAACGGGTGGAGCAGTTCAGGTAGACCGCTGCGCTGTCCACCACCTGGGCGAACCGCTCGGCTGTCTGGGTGTTGCGGGTGACGATGGCTTCGCTGTGACCGGTGGAGTGGAGGGCGATGTGCCCCATGGCATCCTCCGCATCTTCCACCACAGCAACAGCCAGAATGTAATCGAGAAATTCTGTATCAAAATCCTGTTCGCCGGCGGGAGTGCCGTCGATGATGGCGGCAGCGGCTGCATCCAGTCGCAATTCCACAGGCTGCAGACCCTTTTCGGCCCGGTCCTCCACCAGTCGGGTGCGGAGCTTGGGCAAAAATTCCGGCGCGATTTCCTTATGGACCAGCAGGACTTCCTCTGCGTTGCAGACGGAGGGACGGCTGGTTTTTGCGTTTTCCACGATCTGCAGGGCCATTTCCGCATCGGCATCCACATCCACATAGACATGGCAGATGCCCGTGCCGGTCTGGATGCAGGGGACTTTGGCGTTTTCCGTCACGGCTTTGATGAGGCCTGCGCCGCCTCTGGGGATCAGCAGATCCACATAGCCCACGGCGGTCATCAGTTCCTGGGCGCTGGTTCTGGAGGTATCCTGCACCAGCTGCACCAGTTCCGCAGGCAGACCTGCGGCTTCCAGACCCGTCTGCATGGCATGGACGATGGCATTGGCAGAGCGGAAGGCTTCCTTACCGCCTCGCAGAACGCAGGCAGAGCCTGCCTTCAATGCCAGAGCCGCCGCATCGGAAGTGACATTGGGGCGGCTTTCGTAAATAATGGCGATGACACCCATGGGGATGCCAACCCGTTCAATGATCATGCCGTTGGGGCGCTCCACCCGATAGCGGACATTGCCCACCGGGTCAGGCAGGGCGGCAACCTGACGGATGCCATCTGCCATGGCGCGGATTCTGCCCATATTCAGAACCAGACGGTCCAGCATGACAGGGGAAATATGCGCTTTTGCGGCTTCACAGTCGGCGGCATTGGCTTCCAGAATGGCTGCGGCATCGGCTTCCAATGCTTCTGCCATGGCATGGAGTGCCAGATTTTTCTGGGCGGTGTCCGTCACCCGCAATGTGGGGGCGGCAGACTTGGCTTTCTGCAGCAGTTCCATGGTGGTCACGGCTGCACCTTCTTTCCAATGAAGTGGGTGCCCACAGGCTTGCCCTCAAAGAGGTCATAGAGGATCTCCGGGGCTTCGCCGTTGGCGATGTACATATCGATACCTTCTTCCATGGAGATGGAAGCGGCTTTCAGCTTGGTTGCCATACCGCCGGAACCCAGAGAAGAGCCGGCAGAGCCTGCCAGAGCGAAAATATCCTCAGTCAGCTCCGTGACGGTGGGAATCAGTTCTGCGTGGTCGTCCTTTCGGGGGTCTGCGGTATACAGACCGTCAATATCGGACAGAAGAATCAAACGGTCTGCCTGCACCAGACGGGCAACGATGGCGGCAAGGGTATCGTTTTCGCCGATGGTGGTTTCAATACCGATCTCATCAGTGGCGACGGCATCGTTTTCGTTGATGATGGGCATGGCACTGTACTGCAGGAGACGCTCGATGGTGTCATGGACATGGATGCTCCGTCTGGGGTCATGGATGTCATCGGCGGTCAGCAAAAGCTGGGCCACCGTATGGTTATATTCGGAAAACAGCTTGTCGTAGGTGTACATCAGTTCGCACTGGCCCACAGCGGCAGCTGCCTGCTTGCCGGGCATGTCGGCAGGTCTGCCGGGAAGTCCCAGTTTGCCCACACCCATGCCAATGGCACCGGAGGACACCAGAATCAGCTGGTGTCCTGCGTTTTTCAGATCACTCAATACTTTACACAGCAGTTCCACCCGGCGGATATTCAGCCGTCCGCCCTTGTGGGCAAGAGTGGAGGTGCCGACTTTGATGACGGTACGCATGGTTTGCTCCTTTTATGTAGGGTTACAGCACACCTTCGTGAATGGCGGCTTTGAGAACGGCGATCTGGGTCTTGGCATCGGGGATCTCGCCTGCCAGAACCTGCTTTGCCAGGTCTTTCAGAGAAATCAGCTCCACATCGAGGAACTCATCCTCGTCCAGATGGCGGCTGCCCTTGGTCAGACCCTTTGCCAGATACATCCAGATGGTTTCGTCGGAGTAGGCACAGGCAGGGTAGAACACGCCCAGAGGAATCCACTCCTTGGCGGAGTAGCCGGTTTCCTCTTCCAGTTCCCGCTTGGCAGCTTCTTCGGGGATCTCGTCCTTGCTGTCCAGCTTGCCGGCAGGGATTTCCAGCACCACCTGATCGATGGGGTAGCGGTACTGCCGCTCCATGACCACCATGCCGTCATCGGTGACGGGGATGACGCAGACGGCGCCCACATGGCGGATGACCTCCCGGGTGGCAGGGTTGCCGTTGGGGAGTTTGATCTGGTCGAAATGCAGGTGGAGAATCTGGCCGTCAAAGACCAGCTCGGAAGACACCTGATGTTCCTTTAACTTTTCGTACATGGCAGACTCCTTATGCCAGAATGGGCTTCAGGGCTGCGGCGAGGACATCCTTCTGTGCCTGTGCCTCTGCCAGATCCTTGCCCAGAGTGGTGAAGTAGGTCTTGATCTTGGGCTCGGTGCCGGAGGGACGGACGATGACCGTTGCGCCGCCTTCCAGACGGTACAAAAGCACATTGGCGGCGGGCAGACCGGTGGAAGCGGTGTCCTTGTAGTCCACGGCGGACTTGACGGCATAGCCGCCCAGTTCTGCAGGGGGATTCTGCCGCAGGGATGCCATGATCTCGTTCATCTTATCCATGCCGCTGAGACCGGGGAACTCAAAGGAGTCCACCAGATTGAGGTAGCGGCCGAATTTTGCGTAAATCTCTTCCAGACGGGCCTTGATGGAAGAACCGATGGAGCGGTAATAGGCTGCCATTTCGCAGATGAGCATGGAAGCCACCACGGCATCCTTGTCCCGGACATAGGGGCCTGCCAGATAGCCGTAGGATTCTTCGAAGCCCAGAATGAAGCGGTCGGCTTCACCGGCGGCTTCCAGACGGGCGATCTGGTCGCCGATCCACTTGAAGCCGGTCAGAACGTTGCGCAGTTCCACACCGTAGCTTTCTGCCACGGCATCAGCCAGAGGAGTGGAAACCAGAGATTTGACCGCCACGGGGTTCTTGGGCATGGTGCCCTTTTCCAGACGGCCGGCGCAGATGTAGTCCAGAAGCAGAACACCCACTTCATTACCGGAGACCAGTTCGTAAGTACCGTTGGGGCAGCGAATGGCGATACCAACGCGGTCAGCATCGGGGTCTGTTGCCAGCATCAGGTCTGCATCGGTCTTCTTGGCCAGTTCCAGACCCAGATGCAGAGCCTCATAAATTTCGGGGTTGGGATAGGGGCAGGTGGGGAAGTTGCCGTCGGGATACTTCTGCTCGGGGACGATGGTCACATCGTCAATGCCCATATCGCTGAGGATTCTGGTGACGGGCACCAGACCGGAACCGTTGAGGGGAGAATAGACCAGCTTCAGACCGGCGGTCTTGCACAGGTCGGGACGGATAGCGCAGGCCTTGATGGCATCGTAGAGGGCTTCCTTGCAGTCTTCGCCCACATATTCGATCAGACCGGCGGCGATGCCTTCTTCAAAGGACATGATCTTGGCGCCGGTGAGCACATCGGTGCTCTGAATCTGAGCATAGACGGCATCGGCGGCTTCATCGGTCATCTGGCAGCCGTCGGGACCGTAGGCCTTGTAGCCGTTGTACTTGGCGGGGTTGTGGGAGGCTGTGACCATGATGCCTGCGTTGGCTTCATAGTAGCGGGTGGCAAAGCTCAGAGCCGGAACGGGCATGAGGGCATCATAGATGCGGACGCGGATGCCGTTGGCTGCCAGCACGCAGGCGGCAGTTTTGGCAAACACATCAGAATTGATGCGGCTGTCATAGGAAATGGCAACCAGCTGCTTGCCGCCCTGGGTTTTGACCCAGTTGGCAAGGCCCTGGGTGGCCTGACGGACCACATAGATATTCATGCGGTTGGTGCCGGCACCCAGAATGCCCCGGAGACCGGCGGTACCAAACTTCAGAGAAACGGCAAAGCGTTCCTTGATCTCATTGTCGTTGTTTTCGATGGATTTCAGTTCTTCGGTCAGGGCGGCGTCTTCCAGAGAGGCTGCCAGCCAGCGCTGATATTCGGTGTTATACATAAAAATCACTCCTGATTAGAAAGTTTCTGTTGCGGTTTTCTCTGTGGGCAGAGCCTTGCAGTAGTCGGCATAGAAGGCATCAAAGCCTGCCTTGTCGGCTTCGTCGGCAGAGAGAGTAGAGGAGGTGGCGGTGGAGAAGACATTGTCCAGATAGTCTTCCAAGGTCTGACCGGGCTTCTTCCAAAGACCGTAGGCAGCCAGCAATGCCATGCCGTAAGGGCCGCCTTCACCGGCAGTTTCCATGACGGAAACCGGTGCGCCAACGGCAGCGGACAGCAGCTTCTGTCCCACACCGGGGGTCTTGAAGTAGCCGCCGTGACCGTAGAGCCGGTTAATAGACACACTACCGTCGGCTGTCAGTAGTTCCAGACCGATTTTCAGACAGGCCAGAGGGGACAGCAGGTGGGTACGCATGAAGTTGGCAAGGGTGAAGCGGCTGTTGGGCTGGCGCAGGAACAGGGGTCTGCCTTCCGTCATATCCGTCAGATGTTCACCGGAGATATAATTGTAGCTCATGAGGCCGCCGCAGTCGGCTTCGCCTTCCATGGCCTTATTAAACAGTAGGGGATAAAGCTTGCCCTTGTCGGCATCGGCGCCGATGGCTTCGGCAAACTGGGCGAAGAGGTCCACCCATGCGTTGATATCGGAGGTGCAGTTATTGCACTGGACCATGGCAGAGGGATGACCGGAGGGGGAGAAGAACATATCAATGCCCTTGTGCATGGCAGGGAACTTGTCCACCACCACCATGGCAACGGTGGATGTGCCGAGGGACACGCTGCCGATACCTACACGGACGGCATTGGTGGCAACCATGCCTGTGCCCACATCGCCTTCCGGGGGAAGGAAAGGTACACCGGGCTGGAAGGTGCCCGTGGGGTCGAGGAATTTTGCGCCGGCTTCGGTGAGCACACCGGCAGGTTCGCCTGCGTTCAAAGCCTTGGGCAGAACATCCTTCAGTTTCCAAGGGTAGCGGTTTGCCATGAGGGTTTCAAATTTTTCCATCATGACAGCATCGTAGTCCATGGTGGCCTTGTCGATGGGGAACATGCCGGAGGCTTCGCAGACACCCAGTACCCGCTCACCGGTCAGCTGCCAATGGACATAGCCGCAGAGGGTGGTCAGATAGTCCAGCTTGGGCAGGTGGTCTGCCTTATCCAGAACGGATTGATAGAGGTGAGAAACACTCCACCGCTGGGGGATGGTGAAGTTAAAAAGTCCTGTAAGGATGCCGGCGGCTTCGCCGGTGATGGTATTGCGCCAGGTGCGGAAGGGTGCCAGCTGATTGCCTTCCTTATCAAAGGGCAGGTAGCCGTGCATCATGCCGGAAATACCCATGGCACCGACAGTGGTCAGCTTCTGACCGAATTTTTCTTCCACATCTTTTCTCAGGTTTGCAAAGCAGGTTTGCACACCGGTGTGTACCAGAGAAAGATCGTAAGTCCACACGCCGTTTTCCAGACGGTTTTCCCATTCGAAACTGCCGGAGGCGATGGGCAGGTGGTTTTCGTCCAACAGGACGGCTTTGATACGGGTGGAGCCCAACTCCAGACCAAGAACAGTGTTTTTCAGTTCCATAATTGCCCTCCCGAGATTCTATAGTAATGCATACTAAGTATACCGCAAAACGGAAGGAAAAACAATAAGAGGAAATATTTACTTTCTGAAAAATATTGCTTGACAAAGGAGAAAACCTGAGTATAATAATAAATGCGTTTTCGAGAACGCAGGCAAATAGGGGATTTGTGTAACGGTAGCACACCGGACTCTGACTCCGTTTGCGGGGGTTCGAATCCCTCATCCCCTGCCAAAAAATAAAACCACATCCGTTTGGATGTGGTTTTATTTTTTGGCAATGGTATTTGGATGGGGGATTCGAAAGGCGGCTCTTAGCGACAGTCCGGGGGACTGTCGCAACCGCCGTGGCTTTTCCGCAGAAAAGCGAATCCCTCATCCCTGGCAGGGGATGCGTATTGCCCACACCCGGCTTCATTTCATTCAGCCACCCTCTCCTGAGGAGAGGGCTTTTTTATTCTTTCCGGATCTCCGGGGGAAGTTCCAAGGTGAGGATGCTCTCCAGAACTCTGGTAGTCAGAAAGTGGACCGTTTCCCTGCGGCAGGGGAGCGGGTTTTCTTTGGCCTGCTCCTTGTAGTGGGGGCAGGCTTTTTTATCCGGCCGGGTGTGCTTCAGCCGGGGGTGGACACAATGACCGCAGTAGACGGCTGCGGCATAGTCATCCGTAAGAACAAAATGCTGCCGGAAATGGGTACAGGTTTTGCAGGTTGGAGTATCCATAGCGTTACCTCTTTCATCACATTGTAAAAATAGTATAGAGTTTATAACTCTAAATGTCAATAGAGAAATAAACTCTATGATAGTATTGCAATGAGGTGAGAATATGAGTTATCGTGAGAGAATTCGTACATTGCGGGAAGACCGGGATATCACGCAAAAAGAAATAGCAGAGTTGTTGAAAGTTGGACAAAAAACATATTCTGACTATGAATTGGGAAAAACGAGAATTCCGGTAGATAGCCTGATTGTTCTTGCAAAATTGTACAATGTCAGCATGGACTATATATGTGGTATTATTGATAAGCCTGAGAGGTACAGGGGTGTGTAGGTTTGCAATCCCTCAGTCAAAAATCAAAGATTTTTGCCAGCTCCCTTTATACAAGGGAGCCTTTGGGGTACGTGACTTGTCAAGAGCAAGGGGTTCAATGAATTAGAATAGAGAATGATGGCAGAGCCGTCGGATACACAGGTATCCGGCGGCTTTTTTGTTTGCACAAATTCAGTTTTTGGGAGCGGATTTAAGGGTGTAATCTGTTTTGGTGGTAGGATGAAGATGCTTCGTGCATTGCGATTGAAAAACGTTTATAGGGGGAAGGGGATATATGTGGTCAATTAATTTCAAGAATTGGAAGGCTATTATTGATTTGTTTACTTGTTTGGACTGCCGAAAAAAGCATGGGAAAATCTATGAGATTGATGAGTATGTGTTGGATGAGCCACCCTTGCACTGGAAATGTCGCTGTAAAATAGAGCCTATGGAAGCCAAAATGGCAGGTGCTGCCACAAAACTGAAGGAAAATGGAGCAGACTGGTGGTTGAAGCATATAGGTCACTTGCCAGATTACTACATTACAAAGGAAGAAGCACTTGCGCTTGGTTATAAGCCTCTGTTTGGAAACCTCGATGTGGTTGCACCGGGGAAAGTTTTGACAAAAGGTGTCTATCAAAATAGAAACGGACATTTACCATCAAAGGAAGGACGCATATGGTATGAAGCGGATATTAACTATAATCCTAAGTGGAGATATCGTGGTGGCGATCGGATACTTTTTTCTAATGATGGGTTGATTTTTGTAACCTACAACCATTATCATACATTTGTGGAAATTGTTTAGGAGGTGGAGTATGGGAGTATCAGCAGGCAGAAGTGATTACGCGTTTAAACCAGTCGAAGAAAAGTCTATTCAGATCGATTTGAGCCGTTGCAGGTATTTGGGCGAGGTACATCGTCTGCTGAAAGAGCAGTTCGGTTTTCCTGCATACTACGGTGAAAATTGGGATGCGCTATGGGACTGCCTTGATGGTCGGTTCGATGGATGCGGTGAAATTTTGATTGAAGTTACTGGCTTTGACGAAATGCCGGGAGAACTGCAAAAGGATTGCCAGACGATGCTGGAGATATTTAAAGAAGCGGAAGAAGCAATGCCCAATATACATTTTGAGTATCTATTATAAAAACAGGAGTGCCTTTCTGGCACTCCTGTTTTTGTTGCTCGTAGGGAAACGGAATCTTGTCAAGAGCAAGGGGTTCAATGAATTAGAATAGAGAATGATGGCAGAGCCGTCGGATACACAGGTATCCGGCGGCTTTTTTGTTTGCACAAATTCAGCTTTTCAGAGCGGATTTAAGGGTGTAATCGTTTTTGCCCTTAGGATAGGGGCGAGGCGAAACCGATCGCCGCGATGGGAGGTGATAGGTGATATGGGTGTGACGCCTCAGTTTCCCCTTTCTCTGGAGGAAACAAGGGAAAAGATCCGGCAGTACAAGGAAAATGTGGAAAACGGCACTTTTGAAAAGGCCGATTTCTGGCATTTCTGCGGCTTTCTGGGTGTGGATGATGAAACGGTGCTGCAGCTGGTGCAGAAGCCTAGTGTCAAAAATCGTGAACTGGCACTGGAACTGAAACGGCTGGTTTCTTGGGTCAAGGGACAATATGCCACTGCCCCGGGGTGGAATGGTTCCAACGGCTCCAAGGCACTGTTTCTTCTGAAGCAGAACATTGGAGGGCTGCTGCTGACGGATCGTCCCGATCATCGGACAGAGGGGAAAACAGAGATCACGGTAAAATTCGGTGGAAGAAGCAAAGATCCGTTTGGGTAGGTGCTTGCAGACAATCCCTCAGTCAGCTTCGCTGACAGCTCCCTTTACACAAGGGAGCCTTTGAGGGTGCGGAGGGAGGATGAAGGAATGGAAAATCAGACAACGGTGGATCTGGGCAGACCCAATTCCAAGCCCCAGGAGGCGTTTTTTGACTGCCGGGTGAAGTATATCTGCTTCGGCGGCGCCAGAGGCGGGGGAAAAAGCTGGTGCACCCAGCGGAAATCCGTCGGCGGCTGCCTGCGGTATCCGGGATTGCGGGTACTCATCATCCGCAGACGGTATGAAGATCTGGAAAACTCCGTCATCGAGCCGATCTGCAAGCTGGTGGACAAGTCTGTGGCGGTGTTCCATGCCTCCAAGCGGGTATTGGAGTTCGTCAACGGCAGTTACATTCGCTTCGGCAATATGGAAAGCTATGACTCTGCCGTTTCCGGCAAGTATCAGGGGCAGGAGTATGACTGGATCTTTCTGGAGGAAGCCACCCAGTTTACGGAACAGGAGTTCCGTGGGTTGGCTGCCTGCTGCCGTGGCGCTTCCAAATTCCCCAAGCGGATCTACATGACCGCCAACCCCGGCGGTGTGGGTCACGGATGGGTGAAAAGGCTTTTCATTGAGCGGGAGTTTCTGCCGGCGGAAAATCCGGCGGATTACCGCTTTATCAAAGCCACGGTGGAGGATAACAAGGACTTGCTGGAAGGCTCCCCCGACTATGTCAACGCGCTGGAACTGCTGCCGGAGGATGTGCGCCGTGCCCACCGATACGGCGACTGGGATGCCCTGTCCGGCGGCTATTTCCCCGAATTTTCCCGCAGAACCCATGTGGTCAAAGACTTCCCCATCCCCAAGGGCTGGACCAAATACCGTGCCTTTGATTACGGTCTGGACCTCTTTGCCTGCCTGTGGGTGGCGGTGGATTACAACGGGCGGTGCTATGTGTATCGGGAGTTTGCCGAAAGCGGTCTGATCGTATCCCAGGCGGCAAAGGCGGCTCTGGCGGTGACAAAAGAATCCATCGCCTACACCATCGCTCCGCCGGATATGTGGTCCACCCAGAAGGACACCGGAAAAACCATGGCACAGGTGTTTTTGGAAAACGGACTGGATCTGGTCCGCGCCAACAACAGCCGTGTCCAGGGCTGGATGGCGCTGAAAGAACTGCTGAAGCCCATGGCTGACGGAAAGCCGGGATTGCTGGTTTTCGAAAGCTGCCGGGGACTGATCGACGATCTTTGCGCCATTCAGCACGACGAGAAAAACCCATCGGACTGCGCCAAGCAGCCCCACGAAGTGACCCACCGACCGGATGCATTGCGCTATTTTGCCCAGCTGCGGACGCTGAAGCCGGAGTTACCGGCAATCCAGGAGGAAGATCTGCCGCGGAAAACGGAGTATGAAGCGTATATGACCGGCGGAGGAGTCACGGGGAGCTATCTGGCGGGCCGATGAAGGAAACAGAGGTGAAAAGGTTTGACAGACGGAAATTGGGTCTTTGACCGCGCCATCGGACTGATGGACGAACAGAACAGCTGGAACGGGGATACGAGAACTGCCGATACGGAAGGATATCGGCTGCGGACCTTGCATATTCTCAATGTTCTGCGCCATGAACTGTATCCCTACTCCGATACCTTCCGGATCGGAGAAGACGGAAAGCGGGTCATCTGCCCGGAACTGAAGTCCATGGAGCAGCCTGTGGATCTGGACGATGCCATTGCCCAGACAGTGCTGCCCTACGGACTGGCTGCCCATTTGCTGCTGGGAGAAAATGACCAGATGGCGGCATTTTTCTTCCAGCGGTATGCAGAACTGCTCCGCGGAATCGGCTTCCGCAGAGGTGCAGTATGGGAAGACATTCAAACATAAAGGAGAGATCAATCATGGAAGAACAGGTACAGGAAATGCAGGTCCATGAGCCGGACTTTGTGGAGTTCGTGCAGGAATATCCCGGTGTGGATGCCAAGACCATCCCCCAGAGTGTCTGGGAGGAGGTCAAGGGCGGCGGCTCTCTGCTCCATGCCTACAGAGGTCACGAACTGCGTCAGCTGAAAAGTGATAACCAGCGGCTGCAGCAGCAGGTCGAAGACCTCGGCAGGCAGAAGGGCAGATATGAGCCTTTGGGCAGTGTGCGCTCCGCCGGAAAGGCACCCCAGACCGACAGCTTTCTGATCGGATTCGGTCAGGACTAAGAGATGCGGATTGCGGTGCGGGATAAAAACTGCCTGCACACAATCCCTCAGTCAAAAATCAGAAATTTTTGCCAGCTCCCTTTACACAAGGGAGCCTGGGAAATGTGAAAGAGAGGTAATTTTTTATGGCAGAAGCAAGAAATCTGGCATCTAAGTATGCCAAACAGGTGGATGAGCGGTTTAACCGCGAATCCCAGGCGATGCTGGCACTGAACAGCGACTACGACTTCGTCGGTGTCAAGACCGTCAACGTTTACTCTATTCCCACCGTTCCCATGGTGGACTACACCCGTTCCGGTGATCACCGCTACGGTATGCCTGATGATCTGACCAGCAATGTGCAGACTCTGACCCTGAACCGTGACCGGGCATTTAGCTTTGTCATTGACAAGGGCGACAAGCTGCAGACCGAACTGGTTATGGACGCAGGCAAGGCCCTGAGCCGACAGCTGAGAGAGGAATGGGTGCCTGAATTTGACACCTATGTGTTCCGCAAGCTGGCTGCCACTGCCACCGAGCGCGGTAACTACAGCACCGAAACCATCACCAAGGAGAATGCCTATGAGCATTTCCTCCATGCCATGGAATACATGGGCAACAAGAATGTCCCCGACAGAGATCGCGTGGCATTCTGCTCCTATCGCTTTTCCAATCAGCTGAAGATGGACCCTGCCTTCATCAAGACCGGTGACAGCGCCCAGGATATGATCCTCAAGGGTGTTGTCGGTGAGGTGGACGGCTGCAAGATCGTCCGCGTTCCCTCTTCCAAGCTGCCCAGCGGCTGTGCATTCCTCATTGCACACAAGTCTGCCACTGTGGCACCCAAGCAGCTGGAGGAATATAAGACCCACGACAATCCCCCCGGCATTTCCGGCTGGCTGGTGGAAGGCCGCGTGATTTACGACTGCTTCGTGCTGAACGAAAAGGCCGATGCCATTTACTACCATGGCGCACAGCCCGTTCTGCGCAATCTGGATGTGACCGCTGCGAAGCTGGATGACGGCTCTCTGAAGGTCATTGTCAATCCCGAGGCAGAAAGCGGCTGCAGCTGGTATTACAAGACCGGCAAGGCTGCTGAAACCGTGGAATATGAGCAGGATGTGTCCGATTGGACCCGTCTGACCCATTCCGGTGCTGTCATCGCAGCCGGCGGTGACAATGCCGTGACCGTGGTGGAAGCCGGTACCGACGGCAAGGCCAAGGCCGTTGGCGCTG
This sequence comes from Candidatus Avilachnospira sp., assembly GCA_045589035.1. Classification (GTDB taxonomy): domain Bacteria; phylum Bacillota; class Clostridia; order Oscillospirales; family Oscillospiraceae; genus Avoscillospira. The sequence goes on from JAZNFJ010000034.1 coordinate 14,415, forward strand.
TGGTGCTTGAGTAAGATTCAGGTGCCTGCACACAATCCCCCAGTCAGCTTCGCTGACAGCCCCCTTTACACAAGGGGGCCTTTGGGGGAACGCAGGAAGTAAGGAGGTGCGCTGTGGCAAACATTGATACGAAAAAAGAAAGCGGTGTCATTCAGATCAAAAAGTTTCTGGGGCTTAATGAGTGCGACGACGGCGATACCCAGCTGCGGCTGGGAGAGGCGGCAGAGATGCGGAACTGGCAGGTGACACCGCAGCAGCATCTTCGCATCCGACCCGGCTATGCGACGGTGAAGCAGTTTCCCGGGAAAGTCCGGGGGCTGTGGTCCGGATTTGTGGCTGGAGAGCGGAAAACCCTCTGCTGCGCCGATGGCGGCATCTGGGATCTGACGGAAGAGCCGGCAAGGCGCATTGGCGACTGCTATGACGATGACACCACCATGTTTGGCTTCGGCGGCAAGGTCTACTTTCTCAACGGACACGAGTATCTGGTCTGGGACGGTGAAGGCTTTGTGGACACGGTGGACGGCTATGTGCCTTTGGTGGCGGCAGGCCTTTCCCCCAACGGCGGCGGTACCACAGTGGAAAATGTCAACCGGCTTACCGGCAGGCGCAGATGCCGCTTTTCTGCCGATGGCGAAGCGGTGGACTACTATCTGCCGGAAGAACAGGTTTTGTCTGTGGACAAAGTGGTTGTGGATACCAAAGAAGTCAGCGGCTGGTCTGTGGACAAAGTGAAGGGCATGGTCACTTTCAAAAAAGCACCGGAAGCCGGCAATGACAATGTGGAAATCTGGTATGCCGTTCCCAACACCCTGCGGGCGCTGGTGGAGGGGATGCGGTTTGCCGAGCAGTTCAACGGTGCGGCAGATACCAGAGTGTTTCTCTATGGCGACGGCTCGGCCAAAGCCATCTACTGCGGTGTGACGGAGGATGGACAGGCTTCGGCGGAGTATTTTCCGGACCTGTACGAGGTTCTCATCGGCAGTGAAAATGCGCCCATCACCGGCATGATCAAGTATTACGACCGGCTGATGAGCTACAAGTCCGATGGGGGTGCTTATGCCACCAAATACGAGGTGACGGAACTGGCGGGCGGCTCCGTGATTCCCGGCTTTAAGACCGTTTCCATCAACCGGGAGATCGGCAACGAAGCCATGGGACAGGTGCGGCTGGTGCAGAACACTCCCAGAACCCTCTATGGCGGGCAGGTCTACGACTGGGTCATGGCCAACTATGCCACAAGAGATGAGCGAAATGCCGTGAATATCAGCCAGCGAATCAGCCGGAGCCTGCGGCAGGCAGAGCCCCGGAAGGTGTTCTGCTTCGATGATGACAGCCGACAGGAATACTATATCTTCCTCAATGACCAAGCCGGCACAGCGTTGGTCCATCACTATGGAAACGATGTGTGGTATCGGTACACGGCACTTCCCGCGGTCTGCGGTGTGCGCTGCGGAGAGGGTGTGTACCTTGGCCTGTCAGACGGCAGGGTGGTGCGGTTCAGCGAGGAGTATGCCAATGATGACGGCAAAGCCATTGATGCCTATTTTGCCAGCGGCCACATGGCTTTTGATCGGGATTACCGCAAAAAGTATTCCGCTGTCACATGGATCTCCGTGAAGCCCACAGCCAATGCCTGGCTGGAGGCGGCGGTCAGCTGCGACCGGGATGTGCCGGAGATGGCAAAGGCAATTTCCGTGGGGCTTTCCAGTCTGAAAAGTGCGGATTTCTCCCGGTGGAGTTTTCTGACCAACCGAAGCCCCCAGATCCGGCGGCTGAAGCTGAAATTGAAGCGGTTTGTGTACTGCAGACTGGTGCTGCGAAGCTGCCATGCGGCATCGGATGCCACTGTATTGGCGGTGGATGTGCAGGTGCAGTATGCAGGCAACGCGAAGTAGGAGGAAAGAATGGAAATTTTGATTGAACTTTCCCTTCTGGCGGTGGTGCTCCATTGTCTGGTGCTGCAGGTATGGATGGTGCGCTGTCTGCGGGAAGGAAAAACAGAAAAGGCCGCTTTGCGGGAAAAGGAACTGACAGAGGAAGAACTGCAGGCAAGAAAGCTGGCGGCAGAAGCCCAGGCAAAGTATGAGCAGGGCTTTATCAACATCATGTCCTATGACGGCATGCCCGGCGGGAAGAAAGAAGGTGCGTTCCGATGAGAGATCCCGGTTTTGAAAAGGTCTATTCCCACTACAACAAGGGTGTCATGTTCAACAGTCAGATCGACCTGTATGACACGGTGGAGAACAACGAGAATTTCTTTATCGGTAAGCAGTGGGAGGGTGTGGAAGCCAACGGCAACCCCACGCCGACCTTTAATTTTCTCAAGCGCGTTACCTTGTTTCAGGTGGCGACGGTCAGCTCCGACAACATTGCCATGCAGGCAACACCCATGTCCGTGGGCACGAGTATGGGAAAGAAGGAAGTGCAGCGGGTGGCGGATGTGGTCAACCGACAATTTGAAGCCCTGCTGGAACGGAACCGAATTTCCGCTCTGATCCGGGCATTTATGCGCAATGCCGCTGTGGATGGGGACGGCTGCACTTATACATACTTTGATCCCGAAGTGGAAGCCGGTGGTGGCAGCAAGGGCGATATTGTCACGGAACTGGTGGAGAATACCAGAGTGTTCTTTGGCGATCCCTTTGACCGTGAGGTGCAAAATCAGCCCTATGTGATGATCTCTCTGCGGAAGCCTGTGGCGCAGGTGAAGCGGATGGCCCAGGAAAACGGCTTTGATCCCAATGTGATCCGCCCAGACAATGAACTTCACGGCGGCCCTATGGCAAGGCTGGCGGACGGCAATGTGACGCTGCTGGTGTATCTGGAAAAAGATCCGGAAACGGGCCATATCTGGGCGGGCAAGTACACCCAGAATGGACAGGTGGAGGAATTCCGGGATACGGGCCTGAAGCTGTATCCCATCACCTGGATGAACTGGGACTATGTGCAGGACTGCTATCACGGGCATGCGCTGATTTCCCAGCTGATCCCCAATCAGGTGTTTGTGAACCAGCTCTTTGCCATGGTCATGCGAAGCCTGCAGACTACGGCTTTCCCCAAGGTCATCTATGACAAGACCAGAATTCCCCATTGGGATGGCGGTGTGGGCCGCGCCATTGGTGTCAACGGCGGCGGCGATCTCAGTTCCATCGCCAAGGTCATGGATCCGGCTTCTGTGTCACCCCAGATCTCTCAGTTTATCGATGCGGCCATCAATTATACCCAGAAATTTATGGGTTCGACAGATGTGGCACTGGGCGACACCAGACCGGACAACACCTCTGCCATCATTGCCTTGCAGAGAGCCAGCAATGCTCCTCTGGAACTGGTGAAGAGCAATATGTATCAGGCGGTGGAGGATCTGGGACGGATCTATCTGGATATGATGCGGGCTTATTATGGCTGCCGGTCTGTCCAGGAGCCGGTGGCGGAGAAGGGTCAGCCCCAGCCTCTGGGCATGGAACTGCCGGAGCAGACCATCGGCGGAGAATTTGACTTCTCCCTGCTGGAACAGCTGCCGGTGAGTCTGAAGCTGGATGTGGGTGCTTCGTCCTTCTGGTCTGAAATTACGGCCATTCAGACACTGGACAACCTGCTGTCCAAAAAGCAGATCAGTCTGGACGACTATCTGGAGCGAATCCCCGATGGATATGTGACCAAAAAGCAGGAACTGATCGAGAAGATCAGAAACGGTAAGACCATGGAGGTGAACATGTGAGTATTCCAAAATTGACAAAGGATCTGGCGGTGGTTCAGAAACTCAGCGATCTGCCCAATGCTCTGGATGGGCTGACGGCGGCGGAACTGAAGGCGAAATTTGACGAGGCGGGTCTTGCGATCCAGAACTGGATCAACAATGACCTTGTGCCTGCGTTGAAGGCAGAAAATCTGCCCTTTGCGGCAAGCAGTCAGCTCAATGCGGCAGATGTGCAATCGGCAATCGAACTGGTTTTTGAGCAGGTGCGCGGTGCTTCTTCCGGTACCATCACCAACGGCTCTGTGACCAAGGCGAAACTGGCACAGGCCTTACTGGAACGGGTCTTTGGCGGCAGAGTGTGGGTCAGTCTGGACAAGCCCTCTGCCAAGGATGACCCCAAGGCGGAATTTCCCGTGGGGCAGCTTTGGCTCAGACCCGGTTTTACGGTGGAAAATGCGGCTGGTGACAACTGGCAGACCTCGGCCTGCACCATGACTGTGGGCGAAAACAAGGTGACCGTTACGGGCGACAACACCTATTCTCAGGCGGATGCCACCATGTATCTGCCGGATATGGGTGAGGATGGAGATCGGGTGTTTGTGCTCTTTGCAATCAAGGACAAGGACAGCGAGATGACCACTCTGACCCTCAGCATCAACGATGGCGAAGAGGAAAGCACCGCCGAGCCTGTCCATCAGACCACTTTGGCAGACGGTGCGCTGACGGTGCGTTTTCGCGCTGCATGGCCCAGTTCTTCCCTTGCCAATGGCAGTTACACCATCGAGAATCTGGCAGTGGTGAACATTGATGCAATCATGCGGCAGACTTCTGACTGCAAGGAAATTGCTGACTGGGGAGAATATCTGCAGGGGCTTCTGCCCATTGTCGGCAGCTGCTACAGCCCCAGAGAGCTGTATGTCCAGACGGCCGCCGGTGTGTGGAAGCAGCTTGATCACGAGGTGTTCCCTGTGGAACGGGGCGGCACCGGTGTGGACAGCCTTGCCAAGGGCGAAATGCTCTACGGCAGCGGCGGCGGAAACATGGAAAAACTGGAAGCTGCCAATGAAAATGACAGTCTGCTGGTGTTTTCTGATGGTGTGCCTGCATGGAAGACGGCTGATGAAGTACGAGCGGGCATCAAGTTTGTCCGATCGGAGGAAGGTTCCTATGAGGGTACAGGTGAAGCAAGGACAATCCAACTCTCTGTGAAACCGAAAGTGCTTCTGATAGGAAGCGATATGGATCTCGTTATTTTGATTATGAACGGGACGGAAAGCACAGGTACATATTCCGGATCAGTTATCAACGCCTTTGGTAACAAGGTAACGGTTGATTATAAAGCATCGGTCAAACTGAATGAAACCGACCTTCAATTTTTTGTAGAAGAAGAGGCTGTTAATTACGAATGGTCGAGTGGTAGCGAAAATATTGTCGCTCATTACAACAAGAAGGGCCAGCGATACAACTGGGTCGCGTTTTATTAAGGAGGGAGTAACATGGCAAGTTTAAGTGCAGCGGATAAAACCTATCTGTCGGAGGAGCAGCAGAAGCAGATTTCGGCTCTGAAAGATGCCTATGCGGCAGCGACCACCGATGAGCAGAAAAAAGAAATCCATCAGCAGGCAGAGGTAATTCGG
>JAZNFJ010000035.1:0-19407 GCA_045589035.1 Candidatus Avilachnospira sp.
GCACCAACAATTGCAACATTGATCTTATTATGTGTACCAGAAGGCCGTTCTCTATGGACATTCATCTGTGCATGAAGCTGCTGATACAGGAAGCGAGTGAACAAGGTCGCCAGAATAATCAGGGTCACCGAAATGATCACAAATGCTACACCGGGATTAACCGCAGGAACCAGTCGACCTAGAATCAAGTAGATGCCGCAGCCAACACCATCGGATACCATAACATGCAGATAGGCTTTTGCATTAGCATATCTCCAAACCTTGGAATACAATGCAAATGTGCAGCGAACACTAAAGAGAACCACCACAAGAATTATAATCTTTATAAGAATATCACTGCTTCCAAGCTTTACGGAATCAACCTCTGGAAATACAGCTGCTGTCACGACCATGATCCCAAACATTGTTACAAGATCAATAAGCTGCAGCCATAATTTACGCTTATTCATGCCATCTCTCTCTTCTCAATCGTACTCTTATCCAAAGTCAAATCTCAGGATCATCAAAAATTGCATCATCCGTCGCCGATGCAATCATGCGTGCCGCACAAACGCCTAGTTTGCGCTCAATCAGGCTCATCGCATCACCCATATTAGGAGGACGAACACCCGTGTTGTGACAATCAGAAATCAGTATCAGACCAAAATCATTTAAGAGACTGAGCGTTCTTCGGCGATAGCGCAGCTTAAAAAGGGCCTTGGAACTAATCTGTACCGGAAATCCCATTTCAAGCAAATGCTCCATCTTATACTGACTCTGTTTGCCAAAATATCGGTCCAGGTGGGCAATCATCGGTGTAATACCCCGACGAATGGACAAACCATATAACTGGCGAAACAATTCATCGCTCCAAGGTGTCACAGGGAGTTCAACCAAGAGTGTCTTTGTCCCCTCATAGCACAAATCTTCCAGTTCCGGCCATTCTACCATACCGGCCGCCCAAGCAACTTCAGCACCAAGAATGACATTGGGTACATCCTTCCCCGGCAATTCTGTGCGCAAAGATTCCCAAGATGTATTGCGGCGCTTCAGGAACTCTCTGGGTAGTTCATTCCCTCTGTAGAAATGAGGGGTCAATGCGACAGTATCCACGCCTTGCATTTTCTGTATACGAAGCATTTCCAATGCCGTCGCCACATCAGAGGCTCCATCATCCATTCCAGGGAGAATGTGTGTATGCAGGTCGGTCATAAGCAATCATCCCTCACGAAAGGGATCAATAACAGGTCGATCCATTCTATTCATTCCGCCACTGTGGTCATAGCTATGGTTGTGGTTGTGGCTGTGGCCATAACCATAGCCGTAGCCACCATAGTATCCACCATATCTGCTGTACCTACCGTATCTTCCGTATCTACCATAGCCGTATCGAGCATACTGCCGGTAACGGTACTTGCCATAACCGACACCACTATCCGGAGAAATACCATTCAAAAGGAAGCCCAGGATCTTGGCTTTGGCATATTCCAATTGTTCCACAGCTTGAATGACTGCTCCGCGTTCGGACTGCTCAGCCTTAACAACAAAGAGAACACCATCGCACTGATCCGCCAAAACAACTGCATCAACAACCATGTTGACGGGAGGAGTATCAAGAATGATGTACTCATACTGTTCCCGGAGTGTTCCCAACAGTCTTTGCATTTTTGTAGATGCCAACAATTCAGACGGGTTGGGGGGGATATCACCGGAAAGCAAAACATCAATACCATGACGGGCATGAGATACGATCGTTACATCCATCTGGCTATTGTCGACCAGGAGGTTGCTAAGACCGGATGTATTGGAAATACTGAGCAAACGGCCCAATTTAGGACGCCGAAGGTCGCAGTCGACAATCAACACTTTCTTTTCCGTCAAACCCAGAGAGATCGCAAGATTTAGCGCTGTCAAGCTCTTGCCCTCACTCTGCATGGCCGAGGTAACCAGAAGCACTTTGCATCCGTCTGTATCTGCAAGGGAAAAGTTCACATTCGTACGCAAGGTTTTATATGCCTCTCGAAGATAAAAACTACTCTTGGAATTCAGAATATATTTCCGATCTTCTTTAATTTTTACTGCAGAATGGGTTTTGGCCACTTCTTTTCTATTTTTCTTGGTAAAAATCATTTTTTTGTGGCCTCCTTCTTTTCTTCCAGAGAATAGTAACCGTAAGTACCGCCGGAAGAAATAATTTCAAAATTGGGGATACGGCCCAAAACAGGAAGTTCAAACAGGCTTGTAAGATCATTCTCATCCTTGATACGGGTATCTCTCAAGAACTGAATTGTCAAAAAGGCAACCGCCAGGACAAAACCAATCAAGCCGCCTACAAAGGCAGATTTAGCATAATTAGGGGAATATCGAGAAGTCGGCACTTTTGCCGTATCAATGACATGGGCAGATGTGCCCTCAATCAGACTAGAGATCTCTTTGGGAGCAACCTCCGCAGCAGCATTCGCAATGCGTGCGGCCTCAACAGGGTCCTCATGCACCACGTAAACACAGAATATTTCTGTTTCATTCATCTGGCTAGCTTTGATCATTCCATTGAGTTCAGATACACTATACTCGTCATTTAAAGCAGTGGAAATCTTGCTCAAAACACGATCACTCTTTGCGATGCTGACATATGTATTGACCAATCTCTGCGCAGCAGACAAATCAGAACTGGTGAGATAGTCTGCGTTGTCAATCACTCGGCTGTTACTGACATAGAGTGAAATCCTCGCCTGATACTTAGGCGTCACAAACTTCAATGTGCCGGCAAAGGCAATGGATGCACCAATCGCCAGACACATAACAATCAGCCACCATTTGCGCAGATAGGCAAGCAAAAGTTCCTGTAAGTCTATTTCTAATGCATTAACTTTATCCGTTACTGTTTCTCTCATGGATTTCTAAACCCCATTTTCCGTGTAGTAATATCTGTTATACGTACAAATCATCATACTCCCACTTTATAGCGATAATATGACATATAGAATAGTATCATATGTTTCGATAAAAGGCAAGCATTTAATGGATTTGTAGGGTTTTTCTATATATTAATTTTAAAATAATCTATATTCTTTTCTGGCAGAAAGGTGGTTCAGCATCTTTAAGAAACACAAAAAGTACCGACAATACCAAAAATTGTGGTGTCGGTACTTCATTGAATTACGGTTCTGCTACACGAAGAATGTGAGAAAGCAGCACTTCCCTGCCCTCGCCCTTTTCTGCAGAGAAACGGATCAAGGGAACACCATCCTCCAGAGAAAGTGTTTCCCGAATGGTCTGGAGATTCCCATCAATTTCAGATTTCTTCAGCTTATCCATTTTATTGGCAACCACCACATAGGGACGGCCGGACTGCTGAAACCAGTTGGCCATAATCACATCGTTGGCTGTAGGCTTGTGTCTTGCATCGACGATCAGTACACCCAAAGTAATGAAATCCGGTGCTGCAAAATAGCTTTCGATCAGCTTAGCCCAGCGTTCCTTCTCGGCTTTCGGCACCTTGGCATATCCGTAACCGGGCAGATCCACCAGATACATGGCTTTATCAATTAAAAAATAATTGATGTGCGTGGTTTTGCCGGGCGCTTCGCCAACGCGGGCAAAGTTCTTTCTCTGCAAAAGCCGATTGATCACTGAGGATTTACCCACATTGGACCGACCCGCAAAGGCGATCTGAGGCAGACCATCCATAGGACAGGCATCCAGGCTGGCTGCAGATCGGATAAATTCAGCATTGTGTAAATTCATAGTTCACCTACTGCCGGATTCCGGTCTTTCTTCTCTTTTTTTGTTCATGGGAAGCAGCCAATGTCACTTCCTGCGGCGCATCAGCACAAACTGTTTCTTCCAGATATGCATTCATATCCAAAGCAGCAGCCAATACATCATCCACATGGGAAACTGCAATGAAATTCAAGCTTCTGCGTACTGTCTGATCGATTTCTTCCAGATCCTTGACATTTGCCTGTGGGATGATCACAGTCTTGATACCGTGACGAAGCGCTGCCATGGTCTTCTCCTTTAAGCCACCAATGGCCATCACACGACCGCGAATGGAAATCTCACCGGTCATGGCCATATCTCTGCGAACCTTTGCTCCTGTCAGAGCAGAAACCATCGCTGTGCAGACGGTAATGCCTGCAGACGGGCCATCCTTGGGAATGGCACCCTCCGGAAAATGAACATGAATATCTCTGGTCTTGTAGAAATCTTCCGGGATGTGGAGCTGATGGGTGCGGGAACGAATGTAACTCATTGCCGCATGGACGGATTCCTTCATCACATCACCCAGATTACCGGTCAGTTCCAACTTTCCGGTACCGGGAACCACATTTACTTCCACTTCCAGTGTTTCTCCGCCAACAGAAGTCCATGCCAGACCTGTCACCAGACCAACACTGTCCACAGGAGGCATTTCATCAGGAAGATACTTCTTCACACCGAGGAACTCTTCCAAATTAGCGCCGGTAACTGTAATGCGCCTGGGCGCATCGGCAGAAACAAACCGCATATCGCACTTTCTGCAAACAGCCGCAATTTCCCGTTCCAGATTACGGACGCCGGATTCTCTGGTATAACAGGTGATGATCTCGCGGATCGCATCGTCGGTCATGCGAACCTGTGTCCGTTTTAAACCGTGCTTGGTCAACTGCTTGGGAATCAAGTGATCCTTGGCAATTCGCAGTTTCTCCTCATCGGTATAGGATGTCAGCTCAATGACCTCCATGCGGTCCAGAAGCGGTGCAGGAATCGTGGAGGTGGTATTTGCGGTGGTGATAAACATACACTCACTGAGATCGAAAGGAATCTCCAGATAGTGATCACGGAAAGTGCTGTTCTGTTCCGCATCCAATACTTCAAGCAAAGCAGAGGACGGGTCACCGCGATAGTCGCTGCCCAGCTTGTCGATTTCGTCCAACAAAAGCAGTGCGTTCCTGGTACCTGCATGGGAAATCGCATTCATCACACGACCGGGCATAGAGCCGATATAAGTCTTACGATGACCGCGGATGTCTGCTTCATCATGGACACCGCCAAGGGAAATACGAGCCAGATTACGATTTAACGCGCGGGCAATGCTCATGGCGATACTGGTCTTACCCACACCGGGAGGACCAACCAAACAAATGATCTGCCCGGGCATTTCCGGTGCCATTTTACGAACAGCAAAGATCTCAAGGATTCGTTCTTTGACCTTTTCCAGGCCAAAGTGATCATCGTCCAAAATCTTTCTGGCAGCCCGAATATCCACACGCTCTTTTGTCCGCTTATTCCACGGCAGTTCCAAACAAGTATCCAGATACGTCCGGATCACAGATGCCTCGGGCGAATTTGGGGACTGCTTACTCAGCCGCTTGACTTCCTTCAGCAGCTTTTCTTCAATTTCCTGAGAAAGTTTGAGATCCGCAACAGCCTTCTGATATCTGGCGATCTCTTCTTCCTCATCCTCTTCACCCAGTTCTTTCTGGATCACACGCATCTGTTCGCGGAGATAGTAATCCCGCTGACCCTTACTGACACTCTCCTGCACCCGTTCCTGAATGTCCGCTTCCAGTTGCATGATGTCCAGTTCCCTGCCAAGCAGCACGCAAGCCAGTTCCAATCGCTTCAGCGGTGCCAGTGTTTCCAGAACTCTCTGCTTATCAGAGTAATTTACCGAGCTGTTCTGGGTGATATAGTCGGCAATATAGCCGGGGTCGTCGCAGGTCATGATCTCCAGAATATCATCCGGCACATTCCGTCCGGATAGTTCCATGAAATGATCATAGAAAAACTGCGCCTGACGAAGCAAGGCTTCGGTCTTATTCATGTTCTTGCCTGCAGGCAGTTCCTGTACATTCTCCACCCGTCCATAGAGATAGGGTTCTGTCTGAATGCACTCCGCCATGGTGGCTCTGTATTTGCCTTCCACCAGAATACGGATAGTATCACCCGGCAGTCGAAGCACCTGCTTTACCACAGATACCGTGCCGATGGTATAAAGATCCTTCTGATCGGGATCATCCACATGGATTTCTTTCTGGGTCACCAAAAAGATTTCCTGATTGCCGCGCATAGCTTCTTCCACTGCACGGATGGATTTCTTTCTACCCACATCAAAATGAGTGGTCATTCTGGGAAAGACATTCAGTCCTCTCAATGCCAATACCGGCATTCTCTGGGACATAATAATCTCGTTCATATATACACTCCTTTCTTGGGAGTAGCAAAGGGAGAGGATCAAAACCCTCTCCCTCTGAAAGTTAAAGTGTTACACCCGCATTGCGAATAGGCTGGCGGGGATTGGCACTGTCGCGAGTGACCTGGGGTTTCTCCCGGTTACGAACACACTGTTCTGTAACCAGAACGCTCTTAATAGTCAGGTCAGAGGGAATGTCATACATAATACCGGTCATGGTTTCTTCCATGATGGCACGAAGACCGCGAGCGCCGATTTGTCTGGCAATTGCCAGTTCAGCAATAGCCTCCAAAGCCTCTTCCTCAAAACTCAGACTCACCTGATCGTACTCCAACAGCTTGCGATACTGCTTGCACAGTGCATTTTTCGGCTCCGTCAGGATGCGTACCAGATCCTCTTTCTTCAGACTCTGCAGTGTTGTAATAACCGGCAGACGACCAACCAGTTCGGGAATGATGCCGAACTTCAGAAGATCATGAGGCTGAACCTTGCGGAACAGCTCACCCACATCCCGATGGGACTTGCTCTCCAATTCAGAGCCAAAACCTATGGCAGATTTATCTGTACGGCGTTCAATGATCTTGTCCAGACCATCAAATGCGCCACCGCAGATAAACAAAATGTTGGTTGTATCGATCTGAATGAACTCCTGCTGGGGGTGCTTTCTGCCTCCCTGAGGAGGAACATTGGCAACCGTGCCTTCCAGAAGCTTCAGAAGGGCCTGCTGAACACCTTCGCCGCTGACATCTCTGGTGATAGAGGTATTCTCGCTCTTGCGGGCGATTTTATCCATCTCATCGATGTAGATAATGCCCCGTTCCGCCTGTTCCACATCAAAATCAGCAGCCTGCAGCAGACGCAGTAAGATATTTTCTACATCTTCGCCCACATAGCCGGCTTCCGTCAGTGTGGTGGCATCAGCAATGGCAAAGGGCACATTCAGGATCTTAGCGAGAGTCTGTGCAAACAGAGTCTTGCCGGAACCAGTGGGACCAATCAAAAGAATGTTGCTCTTCTGCAGTTCCACATCAGTACTATTCGAGAAATAGATACGCTTGTAATGGTTGTACACAGCCACAGCCAGTGCGATCTTGGCCTCATCCTGACCGATGATGTACCGATCCATATAGGTTTTGATCTCTACAGGTGTAGGCAGTGTATCAGGAAGCTCAAAGGACGGTGCAGTGACTGCCATTTCGTCCCGAATGATTCCGGAACAAAGATCGACGCACTCGTTGCAGATAAACACATTGGGACCGGCAATGATCCGGTTGACCTGCTCATGTCGTTTCCCGCAGAACGAACAGCGGATAGTTTCTCTTGACAAAGGTACTCTTCCTTTCGTTTACAGAACGATTATCTCTGATAGATAACCTTGTCGATCAAGCCGTAAGCACGGGCTTCCTCGGCGGACATGAAGTTGTCGCGCTCCGTGTCATTCTGGATCGTTTCCAGAGGCTTGCCGGTATTCTCTGCAAGAATATGGTTCAGCCGATCCTTGATCTTCAGCATACGCTCCACGTGGATCTTCATGTCGGTTGCCTGACCCTGGGTTCCGCCCAAAGGCTGGTGGATCATAATCTCCGCATTGGGCAGTGCAATCCGCTTGCCCTTAGTGCCGGCAGACAGCAGAAATGCACCCATAGAGGCTGCCATACCGATGCAGATGGTGGAAACATCACATTTCACATACTGCATGGTATCGTAAATTGCCATACCGGCTGTCACGGAACCGCCGGGAGAATTGATGTAAAACTGAATATCCTTGTCCGGATCCTGACTTTCCAGATAGAGCATCTGGGCAACGATCAGGCTTGCCGTTGTATCGTTGACTTCTTCAGAGAGAAGAATGATACGGTCGTTGAGCAGGCGGGAGAAAATATCATAGCTGCGTTCGCCGCGGCTGGTCTGCTCCACTACATAGGGAATGAAACTCATAAAGTTACTCCTTTCTCGGGCTAAATGTCTGAAACATTCTAACCGGACAGGGGGAAAATTATTCCTCAGTCTTTTCCTCTTCCTTGACAGCGGTAGGAACAGCGTTGTCAACGATGAGCTTAACAGCCTTTCTGGAAGCCAGATCAGCCTTCACGGTTTCGGCATTGAGGGCAGCCTTCACCTGGTCAACCTCCATCTGGTACTGCTCAGCAACCTTTGCATACTCTTCTTCCACTTCCTCATCGGAAACGGTGATATTTTCGGCATCGATGATGGCGCTCAGAAGAACATTGGAACGAACAGTGGTTTCAGCCATGGGGCGCATGGTTGCACGCATGCCGCTCATATCGCCGCCGACCATCTTTGCATAGTCTTCCACGGACATGCCGCTCATCTGCAGCTGGTATGCAAACTGCTCCACATGCTTATCCAACTGCTCTTCGATCATGCAGGCAGGAATCTCAGCGGTCATGTTGGCAGCAGCAGCTTCAACAGCAGCATTTTCAAACTGGCGGTCAATGTTGTCCTGACGCATCTTCAGCTGCTTGGCGCGGATATCAGCCTTCAGCTCGTCCAGAGTATCAAATTCGGAAACATCCTTTGCAAACTCATCGTCCAGCTCGGGCTTGATGGTCTGCTTGACTTCGTGAATCTTGCACTTGAACACAACAGGCTTGCCAGCCAGTTCGGGGGTGTAGTTTTCGGGGAAGGTCACATCGATGTCCTTCTCTTCGCCTGCGGACAGGCCGATGAGGGCTTCTTCAAATCCGGGAACGAAGGAGTTGGAGCCCAGCTTCAGGCTGTAGTTCTCACCCTTACCGCCGGGGAAAGCAACACCATTGTCAAAGCCTTCGAAGTCCAGAACGACGGTATCGCCATCCTGTGCAGCGCGCTCCACAGTTTCGATGCGGCTGTTGCGGTCAGCCATACGAGCCAGTTCGTTTTCCACATCTTCGTCGGAAACGGAAGCTTCAGCCTTGGGCACTTCGATGCCCTTGTAGTCACCCAGAGTGACTTCGGGATACAGTTCGGTTTCGACAGTCAGAACGACAGTGCCGTCTTCCTTCTCATCCATATCAGCAATGGAAGGAGCGCCGACAGCCTTGATCTGCTGTGCGATGAAAGCCTGCTCGTAGATAGCGGGGAAAATCTCGTTGACGGCATCTTCATAGAAGACCTTTGCGCCGTACATGCCTTCCACGACCTTACGGGGAGCCTTGCCCTTACGGAAGCCGGGAACCATGATATCCTTCTTGCACTTGTTATAAGCCTTGGTCAGAGCAGCTTCGAATTCCTGCTTCTCGATCTCGACAACGACCTTTGCCTTGCCGTTGGCCTGTTCAGTGTTTTTCACATTCATTGGTATTTCCTCCTGTATGGTACGATGTATCAATCTTTCGCACCTTTAATTCAATCCGTATTATATTAGCAAATATAAACGAATTTTTCTACTGTTTTTTTACTGTATTTACAAAATATTTTCAATCCGCAATTTTATACGGTTTGAAGTTTACATAATCAGCCGCCACCAAGATAAATTCCGTGCCGTCATAGACGCCTTCCAGCGCCAGTTTGTGACTATCGCCATGAAGATGTCCATAGTAGCAAGCCTTTACTTCATAACGGCGGAGCATTTCTAAAATCTCCGGACAGGTATATCCACGATAAAGGGGCGGATAGTGCAGAAAACAGATTTTCTCCCGTTCCCCTGCTGCTTTCAGTGATGCTTCCAGACGGATCAGTTCTCTGCGGAACACTTTTTCATCATGGGTGCCGCCTTTTTCTTCTTCAAAGAACCACCCTCTCGTTCCACAAAGTGCCAAATCACCGTAGAAATGGCAGTTATTATGGAGCAGATGCAGGTTCTGAAATCCGTGACTCTGGCAGAAAGAGGAAAACTTGGATGCCGTATTCCACCAGTAATCATGATTGCCTTTGACCAGCAGTTTTCTTCCCGGAAAAGATTCCAGAAAGGCAAAATCGGCAGTTGCTTCCTCCAACCCCAGCGCCCAGCAGAAATCACCGGAAATCACCAGTGTATCTTCTTCTTTTAGAACAGAAAGATTTTCCCGGAGTTTTTCCAGATACCCGGTCCATCGACCGCCAAACACATCCATAGGCTTGTCCGCACCAAAGGCGAGGTGCAGATCACCCAGCGCATAAAGTGCCATCAGCGAAGAAATGCATCCACGACCTGGGGCATGGCTTCCTTCTCTGTCACCTGGGTGAAGCGGACAGCCTTGCCCTCCAGACCTGCCAATGGTGCGGGGACGGCCTTGTCGGTGCGCTTATGCAGCTGATTCAGGATCTTCGTGCCCTTTTCCAGTTCCTTCTCACCCAGTGCAGTCAGAACACTGTCGCAGAACTTGAAGGGGCTGGCAGTGGATACCACCACCGCGGTAGTATCATCGGCAGTTGCAGCACGGTAGTCCTGCAGGACCGTATAAGCCACAGCCGTATGGGTATCCATCAGATAGCCGGTGGAATTAAACACCTTTTCAATGGTATTCATGGTGCGGGCATCATCACAGAAACCGCAGTTGAAGGTCTTCTGAATCTTTTCCTTCACCTCATCAGACACTTCATAACGGCCGGTTTCATTCAGCGAATTCATATAACCAGCGACTTCCTCATCGGAACCGCACATATCAAAGAGCAGCCGTTCCAGATTGGAGGAAATCAGAATATCCATGGACGGAGATGCTGTCATATAGAAGGGACGGTTTCTGTCATAGACACCGGTCTTGATAAAGTCCGTCAGAATATTATTGGCATTGGAAGCACAGATCAGCTTGTTGACAGGAAGACCCATCTTCTTTGCATAATAGCCAGCCAGAATGTTACCAAAGTTGCCGGTAGGCACGCAGAAGTTCACAGGATCACCGTTCTTCACTTCGCCGGAATCCAGCAGATCACAGTAGGCGGAGATGTAATAGACAATCTGCGGAAGGACACGACCCCAGTTGATGGAGTTGGCGGAAGACAGCACAAAGCCGCGCTCTGCAAGGTCCTTGCGCATATCTGTATCAGAGAAGATCTTCTTGATGCCGGTCTGCACATCATCAAAGTTACCAACCACAGAGCAGACGGATACATTGTCACCCTCCTGGGTTACCATTTGCAGCTGCTGAATATCAGACACGCCGTCCTTGGGGAAAAACACCAGAACCTTTGTGCCATCCACATCACGGAATCCTTCCAGAGCAGCCTTACCGGTATCACCGGAAGTGGCAACAGGAATACAGACCGTCTTATCGGAACCATTCTTCCGCATGGAAGCGGTCAACAGATGGGGTAACATCTGCAGGGCCATATCCTTGAATGCGCTGGTAGGACCGTGCCACAGCTCCAGCACGTGGGTCTTGCAATGAAGCTTCTCCACAGGGGCAACTGCTTCGCAGTCGAACTTACCGTAAGCCTTCTCAGCAAAACCTGCCAGTTCTTCTTCGGAGAACTCGTCCAAGAACAACTTCATCACAGCAACAGCGCGCTGCTGATAGGTCATAGGAACCAGCTTTTCCAGATCCGGCAGGACAGGAAATTCCTTAGGCAGGAACAAGCCGCCATCACGGCTGAGACCCTGCTCAATGGCCTGTACTGCCGTAAAATCCAGTTCCTTATTTCTTGTACTCATATAGTGCATAACGATATCCCTCTTTATCTCGCAATTAATGAAAAGCATCCTCCAGATGGATGATCTTCGGCATCTCCGTTTCCATCCCCTGGGGTGCGTAAATTTCGATCACATCGAACCGGGGCTGCAGATTCGTTGGATTTTGCTGCAACCATAATTCCGCAGCTGCGCGCAACCGCTCCTGCTTATCAGCCCCGACAAATTCTCTGGCTGTGCCAAAGTGATCTGTCTTTCGCAGCTTCACTTCCACAAAGACCAGATACCGCCTGCTTTGACAGATCAGATCAATCTCTCCAAACCGGCAGCGATAATTTGTTCCCAGCAGACGATATCGCTTTTTTCGCATATAGTCCGCAGCAAGGCTTTCACCCCAGGCACCAAGAATATTATTTTTCCCCATAGAACTTTTTAAGGAATGTCATTCGGTGAATGGGACAGGGACCATGTTCCCGCAGGGCTTCATAGTGCCGCTTGGTACCATAGCCCTTATGTACGGCAAAGCCGTAGGCAGGATAGGTTTCGTCCAGTTCTTCCAGCAGGCGGTCGCGGGTGACCTTTGCCAGAATGGACGCTGCCGCAATGCTGGCACTGCGGCTGTCGCCTTTGATAACGGTCTTCACCTGCATCGGCAGGTTCGGTTCCCGATTGCCATCTACAAGCGCCAGATCCGGCTGCACGGAAAGTTGTGCAACCGCCCATTCCATAGCCAGAAACGTTGCCTGCAAGATGTTGATCTCATCGATTTCTTTCTCAGAAACCAGTGCAATTCCGTATGCCAGCGCCTGTTCTACAATGATATCGTAGAGTTCTCTGCGTTTTTTATCGGTCAGTTTCTTGGAGTCATTGAGTCCGGGAATTTCCAGATTGGGCGGCAAAATAACAGCAGCTGCACAGACAGGCCCTGCCAGCGGTCCACGACCGGCTTCATCCACACCGCAGATCACGGAAAAACCTTCCGCAGAACATTCCCGCTCTATTTCCCAAAGATCGATTTTATCCATTTTCTTCCTCCAACATTTCCGGAGTTTCAAAGGTAAAGCGGCCCAGTTTACTGCTTCGATACTCTTCCAGCAGCACCCGTGCCATGCGTTCGGTGTTTACCTCGCCGCCGGAGATCAGGAAACCTCTTTTTCTGCCTGCAGCTTCCAGCAGTTCCCAGCCCTCAGCATCAGGAGCCATGTCTACTTTATACCGCTCTCTGACGGCATCGGGGTACCGTTTCCAAAGCATCTCAATTAGATGGCAGGCCAGGCCTTCCACATCGATTACATCGTCTTTGACCGCTCCTGTATAAGCCAGGCGAATACCTACATTGGGATCTTCGAACTTAGGCCACAGAATACCGGGGGTATCCAGCATCAGAAGACCCTGATCCACAGTCACCCACTGCTTGCCACGGGTCACACCGGGACGGTTTTCAGCTTTTGCACCTTTACGGCCGGAAATCTGGTTGATGAAGGTGGATTTACCCACATTGGGAATACCGACCACCATGATCTTCAGAGGTCTGCCGACCTGTCCTTTTTCCGCATAGCGCTTCAGCTTTTCGGAAAGCAGTTCTCTGACCGCGGGCACAAAGTTATTGATACCTTTCTTCGTCTTGCAGTCGGTGGCAACTACTGCCATACCCTTGGATTTAAAGTACGCAGACCAACGGCGAACCATCTCCGGATCTGCCAGATCGATTCTATTTAAAATGACCAGGCGGGGTTTGTTCCCGCAGATGGTATCCAGATCCGGGTTTCGGCTGGAGATGGGAATCCGGGCATCCAAAATCTCACAGACCGCATCCACCAGCTTCAGATCTTCTTCCATCATTCGCCGGGTTTTGGTCATGTGGCCGGGATACCACTGGATATTCATCTGTCGTTCATCCTGCATTTAAGATACCAGTCCTATTCTTCCCCACTGCCGGGGATCAATCACATTGCCTGCACCATCGGTGGTCTGACCGGGCAGCGCAATAAACAGCACTTTACCCAGCACATACTGTTCGTCCACCATACCAATGGGCGCATAACGGCTGTCCATAGAATTATTACGGTTATCGCCAAGAACGAAAATGCAGCCTTCCGGTACAGTCACAGGGTATTGCAGCGCAAACTCCCCTTCCCAGTTATACAAAGTCGGTGCATTGATATAGTCCTCCACCAGACGGACACCGTCCACATGGATGACACCGGTTTCAAAGTCAATATCCACCGTCTGTCCTTCTGTGGCAATGATGCGCTTCACAATCGGTCCATCGGTGTTGTGCTGATACTCCGGCACATTGAGAACGACCACATCACCGTACTGCAGATCCTTGCCGCCAAACAGGAAGTTGCTCTCCAGCACAAGATAATCGCCGTTATGGAGCGTGGGGAGCATAGAATCACCCTGTACACCCACCAGTCTGACCACAAACACAAAAATCAATGTAACTGCAGCCAGCAGGTAAATAATGTCATGGAGCATTCCGTAGAGTTCCTGCAAAAAATTCACCTTTTTCTTCGGTGCTGCAGTTTCCTTCGCATCCATATCTGCATTTTCTTCATTGGGCAGACTATCCGCTTCGGCTTCGTCATCCATAGTTTCCGCATCTTCTGAAGCATCCGCTTCAAATTCCTCGTCCGCTACATCCATCTCAGGAGTTTCTTCTTCACAGACAACTTCTTCTGCAGGCATTTCCTCTTCCACGGCAGCTTCGCCGCCCTCTCCAAGGAGTTCCCGGATCTCTTCCAGATCAATGGTATCGTGGACAAAAGACTTCTTTTCCTGTTCCATATATCATACACCATCCAATATTTGGCTATACTTCGCCTATTCTCTGCTATTATACACAAAGAGTCCCTAAAATGAAAGAGCATTTCATAAGAAAAAAAGAAAAAAGTGCTGTAAAAACAGCACTTTTTTCTTTCGGAAGAATTAGACCTTCTCCTTGACCTTGGCAGCCTTGCCCAGGCGCTCGCGCAGGTAGTAGAGCTTAGCTCTGCGGACCTTACCGCGACGGACAGTCTCAACATTCACGATGCTGGGGGAATGCAGCAGGAAAACCTTCTCGCAGCCAACGCCGTAGCTGATACGACGGACGGTAAAGGTTTCTTCCAGACCGCCATGCTTCTTAGCAATGACAGTACCCTCAAAAACCTGAACTCTCTCGCGGGAACCTTCCTTGATCTTGACATGAACGCGAACCGTATCGCCCACATGGACTTCGGGCACTTCAGCCTTCATGTACTGGCTAGTCAAAGCCTTCATCAAATCCATTGTCTTGTCCTCCTTGATTATTTAGATGTCCATACCCACAAGGAATGCCGCTGTACTCTCGTACCGGCTGTGGCAGCGGGCCATCCATTTCACAGACCAAAACATTGTACCATCGCATTTGGGAAAAAGCAAGCATTATTTTTATAATTTTTTACATTTTTAGCGGAAAATACGCTCTTCGTCATCATAAATCTCCACCCGGCGGCAAAGCACACCGTCAGGCTTCCATTGCGGACAATACAGTTCCAAGGCGGAAACCAGAAGCTGCGGGTTCAAAGAGGGATTTTGGGCGCAGACCAATACATTCCATTTTAACGTCTTGGCATCAGGCTGCGTCATAACAAACTCGCAAAGCATAGGAAGAAGGTTCGTTTCCGTCTTTCCCTTTCTGGAGTGCTTCTCCATGATCAATTCCTCACGGGAGAACAGTTCCCGGATCCCGGCCTCTGCCCCATCCGGAACACCATTGTCATACGTCAGCACAACCTCTGCGTGAAGATGCGTCAGTTCCTTGATCTTTCTGGTTGCTTCGTAAATATCAAGCACGCGGATACCTTCCGGCAGTTTTTCATTGAGAAGATCTGCAGAAGGAATTGATCCGTCTTCCAGTTCAAAATCCAGCAATTCGCACTTGCTTTCCATACCAACAGACAAAGGCAAGGCGATAGACACAATGGCTCTGGGGGTGAAACCCTGAGAATGCTTCAGCAAAAGACCCGCTCTGCGGAATGCCCGCTGAAATACACGCATCAGATCCAAATGTGAGATCCAGACACTGCTGCCGGTCTTTTCAAATACCATTCTAAGCATCGCACTTCACCCCACCTTCCAGACGATTGGCACCGCATCCGCTGCATTTGCTGCGGCAGTCCGGTGTGATCTCAGACCGATAGGCCTGTTCCCGCTCTTGCCACAGGAAATCCCGGCTGACACCCACATCGATGGTCTGCCAGGGCAGAACCTCGTCTTTTTCATAGGCACGCTGTGCATAGAATGCAGGATCGATACCGCAGGCACGGAATGCTTCCATCCAGATATCATTACTGAAATACTCATCCCAGCCATCCAGTCTGGCTGCATGGCGGACAGCATATTCCAGAACAGCAGAAAGCCGTCTGTCACCCCGTGCCAGAACTGCCTCCAGATAACTGAGATCGCTGCCGTGATAACGATAATCCACAGTCTTACTGTAAATCTTTTCCTGCAGCAGATGTACCCGGCGCATATACTCCTCCGGCGTGATCTGTGCTTCCCACTGGAAGGGTGTAAAGGGCTTGGGCACAAAAAATGCCGTTGCCAGATTGATGGAAAGACCCCGCTTCTTATTGGTAGCAGTTTCCTTCCACAAACGGACGATTTTCCAGACCAGATCTGCAATGCCCTCCACATCTTCATCCGTTTCCGTGGGCAAGCCCAACATGAAATAGAGTTTCACATTGTTCCAGCCGCCGGAAAATGCCGTGGCGCAGGTGGAAAGGATCTCCTCTTCGGTCACGTTTTTGTTGATGGCATCCCGCAGCCGCTGCGTACCTGCCTCAGGCGCAAAGGTCAGACTGCTTTTCCGCACTCTCTGCACCCGGAGCATCAGTTCCTTGGAGAAATTATCCGCACGTAAAGAAGGCAGAGAAAGATTGATCTTACGGCTCTCACAGTAGTCCAGAAGCCCATCTGCCAGCTGCTCCAGCTGCTTATAATCAGATGTGGACAGACTGGAAAGGGTGATTTCGTGGTTGCCGGAATTCTCCAAAGACTCCACCGCCTGTCGATACAGTGTATCGGCATTTCTGGGACGGACCGGACGGTAGCAGAAACCTGCCTGACAGAACCGACAGCCGCGGATGCAGCCACGGAACACTTCCAGATTGGTGCGATCATGGACAATCTCTGTGGAAGGTACAATGGTGTCCGTCGGATAATAGGCCTTGTCCAGATCCTTCACGATCCGCTTCATGACCCTTTCCGGCGCACCATCCTTTGCGATAATGGCACCGAGTCTGCCGTTTTCATCATACTGATGCTCATAGAGAGACGGTACATAGATACCCGGGATCTTTGCGGCTTCCACCAGAAATGCCGCTTTTGTCCAACCTTCCGCCTTGGCCTTGCGATACAATGTCAAAACTTCCGGTGTCAGTTCTTCACCTTCGCCAACAGCAAACAGATCCACAAAATCAGCCAAAGGCTCGGGATTTACTGTGCAGATACCGCCGCAGAAAACCAGATTGTGCAGGCCTTCCCTGTCCTTTGCATACAGGGGAATATTGGCCAGGTCCAACATATTGAGAAGGTTGGTGTAGCTCATCTCATAGCCGATGGTAAAAGCGACAATGTCAAACTCGCTGACAGGATCCTGGCTTTCCAATGCACAAAGAGGCAGATCATTTTGACGCATCTGCTCTTCCATGTCACCCCAAGGGGCAAAGACACGTTCGCACCAGACGCCCTCCATATTATTCATGATTCCATACAAAATCCGCATGCCGATATTGGACATGGCGATTTCATAGGTATCCGGAAAACAGAAAGCAACCCGAAGGTCCACTTCCTCTTTATTTTTCACAATCTGACCATACTCTCCGCCAACATATCTGGCAGGTTTCTGAACCAGAGGTAGAATTCGCTTCATTTTCTCTTTCATAGAACTTCCCCGTTCTTCTGTGGTTTTTCTTATTCTAACTTTTTTCCCGCAGAAAAGCAACCGCTTAATACCCTTCCATTTTCTGTGCCTGCCCCACTCTCCACAAAATCGCCAAGACTGCAAAGATCGGCCACAGACCTGCCTGCAGTTCAGCTGCTGCCCAACAGGCAGCAATCATCAGCAGGCAGCAAACAACTGCGGTCACTCTGTTCAGCACCTGCTCCGCTCTCCCCTGCTCCACATGCAAAAGCAAAATCCCACGAAGGATACGTCCACCATCCAAGGGATAGACCGGAAGCAGATTCACACCTGCAAGTGCAACAGAAAGCATCGCAAGTTTGGGGATTTGTCGGAAACTGAGCATTGCAAGCAAGATACTCCCCACAGGTCCCATGACTGCACAGGCAATCTCCTGCCGGTATCCTACGAAACCGCCTTGAATTACCGCTCCTGCTGCTGACAGCCGAAAACCATAGACCGGAATGCCGCCAATTCTCATTGCCAGCAGATGACCGGCTTCATGAACAATCAACGCAAGCAAAAAGCAACCGCACAGTTCCATATCAAACCACCCAAACAGGCAGACTGCAGCCGCAAACGATAACGTTATGTTAACCTTTTTCATGTAGTAACACATCGATGGTCTGCGCAAAGGTTTCTCTTACCGGCTCCCCATTCTGCAGTCCGTCTGCTAAAACGTCAAAAGCCTGCTGGACCGTACCGTTTTCCACACCACCCAGAATTTCTCTGAAGGTATCCTGCACAGACGGATAGCAATATCCGCAAACACACAGCAGAAGCAACAGCGCCAGCAGCACGCAGAGCCCACTGATAAACACAGCCAGCCCCGAACCTCGTTTTGTCTGTTCCACCATACCACACCCTTTCGGAACATTGTATGCAGCTGACAGATGGCTTTTGTTGGCAAAAAAGGATCGATGCGAAAATCCGCATCGATCCTTTCCGTTATTTACCATAGTTTTCCCACAGATAAGGGTTGATCCCAAACAGTTCACAAAAAGCCTTGTATTCCGCTTTCAGTTTTTCTGTTCGTTTCTGATTGTTTGCAGTCCGCTTGATCGCGCGGATCAGCACATTTTTCGGTGTTTCCTCCGGATCAATCAATTCCAGCGCCTGTACATCATAGCCGTTGATTTCCAGAATTTTGCAGCGAAGTGCATCCGTTGCCGCATCAGCGAACTTCTGCTTCAAAATGGAGTGTTCCAGAAGAATATCTGTGACACCATCTTTTGCTTTCAGCTGATGCATCATTTCATGATGACAGCATGGTGTGGACAAAATCACCTTGGAGCCGGAATCAATTCCTTTCGCCAGAACAATATCCGTGGCAATATCACAGGCATGGAGCGAAACTGTCAGATCCGGTGTTCTGCGGATTTGGAACGTCCGAATATCCCCAGCGGTGAAATGGAGACCTTCGTAGTGCAATTTCTCCGCAAGATCAGAACAAAATTCAATCACATCCTGCTTCAGATCCACACAGTCCATAACTACAGAGCAGCCCTTAATCCGGGTAAAATAGTAATACACCGCAAAGCTGAGATAGCTTTTTCCGCAGCACAAATCCAGAATATACAGTTCTTTACCATCCGCCAGAATTTGCTGCTCCACATCGGCAATCATTTCCAGAAAACGATTGATCTGGCGGAATTTGGATCTCTTTTTATCAAAAATCCTTCCATTTTCATCCTGCACACCCAAGGCAACCAGAAAATCAACGGGTTCATTGGCAGGCAAAATATACCGCTTTTCCCGGTTGTGTTCCATGGA
>JAZNFJ010000036.1:0-15188 GCA_045589035.1 Candidatus Avilachnospira sp.
TTGCCCTCCTCCACACGCATGACGCGGACACCCTGGGTGGCGCGGCCGTAGGTGTTGATATCGGAAGCGGCCATACGGATGATGACACCGCCGTTTTCGATGAGCATCACATCGTCCTTGTCGTCCACGGCTTCGATACCGGCCACAAGACCCGTCTTGGCAGTGAGATTGTAGTTCTTCAGACCCTTGCCGCCGCGGTTCTGGACATGGTACTCATCCACATTGGTCCGCTTGCCGTAGCCATTCTTGGTGACGGTCAAAAGATCCTTGCCCTCGGATGCAATGACAGCACCCACCACGCAGTCGCCTTCGTCCAGACGGATACCGCGGACACCGGCGGCATCTCTGCCCATGGGTCTGGCATCATTTTCGTCGAAGCAGATGGCCATGCCCTGCTCCGTGGCAATGATGATCTTATCGGAGCCATTGGTCTTGAGGACATTGATCAGCTCATCGCCCTCTTCCAGGGTCAGTGCGCGGATACCGCCCTTGCGGTTGGTCTCCAAAGTGGTCATATGCAGGCGCTTGACCGTGCCGAACTTGGTGACCATGACCAAATAAGCATCTTCCTCGAACTCCCGGGTCAGAAGCATGGCGGTGATCTTCTCCTCCTGCTCCAAAGGCAGGACGTTGACGATGGCGGTGCCTCTGGCGGTACGGCCTGCTTCGGGGATCAGATAGCCCTTCCGACGATGGACGCGGCCCGTATTGGAGAAGAACAGGAGCATATCGTGGGTCGATGCCACGAACAGGCTCTTGACATAGTCCTCTTCCTTCAGATTCTGGGCGGAAACACCTCTGCCGCCTCTGCGCTGGGCGCGGTAGGTAGAAGTGGGCAGGCGCTTGATGTAGCCCTGATTGGACAGGGTGTAGCAGCAGTCCTCTTCCTCGATGAGATCTTCAATATCGATCTCGTCTTCCACATCCTGAATTTCCGTGACGCGGTCATCGCCGTACTTGTCGCGAATCTGGATCAGCTCTTCCTTCAGAACGCCCTTGATCTTTTCGGGATCGGCCAGCAGTTCCTTGAAGTAGGTGATTTTTTCCTGCAGATCCTTAAATTCATTTTCCAGCTTTTCCCGGTTCAGACCCTGCAATGCGATCAGGCGCATATCGCAGATGGCCTGAGCCTGCACATCGTCCAGTCCGAACCGCTCCATGAGCCGTGCCTTGGCATTGTCATAGGAACTGCGGATGATCCGGATGACTTCGTCGATGTTGTCCTGGGCGATCAGCAGACCTTCCAGCAGATGGGCCCGCTCTTCGGCCTTTTTCAGGTCATACTGGGTGCGGCGGACAATGATCTGCCGCTGATGCTCCAGATATTCATCCAGCACCTGCCGCAGGTTCATGATCTTGGGCTGGGACTGGTTATTGACCAGGGCCAGCATGATCACAGAGAAGGAAGACTGCATGGCAGTCTGCTTGAACAGATGGTTCAGCACCACCTGAGAATTGGCATCCTTTTTCAGCTCGATGACGATGCGCATGCCGTTGCGGTCACTTTCGTCACGGAGGTCGGAAATACCTTCCAGCCGCTTATCGCGGATCTGCTCCATCATGTTCTTGACCAGCTGGGCCTTATTGACCTGATAGGGCAGTTCATGGACGATAATTCTCTGCCGGTCCTTGCCGAATTCCTCGATTTCCGTTCTGGCACGGACCACCACTCTGCCACGGCCGGTGCCATAGGCGGCACGGATGCCGGCTCTGCCCATAATAATGCCCTTGGTGGGGAAGTCGGGGCCCTTTACATGCTCCATGAGATCGGAGAGGGTGGCCTCCGGGTCATCCAGCACGCAGATGCAGGCATTGATGACTTCCTTCAGATTGTGGGGCGGAATATTGGTTGCCATACCGACGGCAATGCCGGAGGAACCGTTGACCAGCAGGTTGGGGAACCGGCTGGGCAGAACACGGGGCTCCTGGGTGGTTTCATCGAAGTTGGGGTCCCAGTCCACGGTGTCCTTTTCGATGTCCCGGAGCATCTCGTCTGCGATTTTGGACAGCTTGGCCTCGGTGTATCGGTAGGCGGCGGCGGGGTTGCCGTCCACGTCACCGAAGTTGCCCTGACCAAATACCAGAGGATAGCGCAGGGAGAACTCCTGTGCCAGACGGACCATGGCATCATAGACGGAACTGTCGCCATGGGGGTGATATTTACCCAGAACGTCACCGACAACGGTGGCGGATTTCTTGGTTTTCTTTTCAGAGGTCAGACCTGTCTCATGCATGGAATAGAGGATTCGGCGGTGGACAGGCTTCAGACCGTCACGGACATCGGGCAGGGCTCTGCCGACGATGACGGACATGGCATAGTCGATATAGCTGGACTGCATTTCATGGACCAGCTCCGACTGGGTAATCACTTGATCGGGGAATAAGATATCCTCCGGCTTGTAATCTCTGTTATGTGCCAAAAGATCCCCTCCTTAAATATCCAAATTCACCACATACTTGGCGTTCTCTTCGATCCACGCCTTTCTGGGCTCCACTTCTTCACCCATGAGGATGGAGAAGATCCGATCGGCCGCGGCGGCATCGTCCAAAGTGATCCGGCGCAGGGTGCGGCGGGTGGGATCCATGGTGGTTTCCCAAAGCTCGTCCTTGTCCATCTCTCCAAGACCCTTGTACCGCTTGATCTCGATCCTGGTATTGGGATTATCGCCCCGCAGTTCTGCGGAGATCTGATCCCGCTGTTCATCGGAATAAGCCACTCGCTCTGTTTTGCCCTTGATCAGCTTATACAGGGGCGGCACAGCGGAATAGACATAGCCCCGCTCGATCAAGGGGCGCATATACCGGAAGAAGAAGGTCAGAAGCAGGGTACGGATATGGCTGCCGTCCACGTCTGCATCGGACATGATGATGATCTTATGATAGCGGAGTTTTTCGATGTTGAATTCATCGCCGATACCGGCGCCCATGGCCATGATCAGGGGATTCAGCTTATCGTTGCCGTAGACCTTGTCCACTCTGGCCTTTTCCACATTGAGCATTTTGCCCCACATGGCAAGGATCGCCTGGAAACGGCTGTCTCTGCCGTTGATGGCAGAGCCGGCAGCGGAATCGCCCTCGACGATGTACAGTTCGCACAGGGCGGGGTCCCGTTCGTTGCAGTCCTTCAGCTTATCGGGCATACCGCCGGACTCCAGACCGTTGCGCTTTCGGATGGATTCTCTTGCCCGCTTGGCGGCTTCTCTGGCACGGCTTGCCAGCATGGCCTTTTCCAGAATGATCTTGCCGGCGGCAGGATGCTCTTCCAGATACTCCGTCAAAAGCTTGGTGACAATATTATCCACCAGGGTACGGATATGAGCATTGCCCAGCTTGGCCTTGGTCTGACCCTCAAACTGTGCCTCCGTCAGCTTGACGGAAATGACTGCCGTGATACCTTCCCGGACATCGGAGCCGTCCAGCTTGTCCGCATCGGACTTGATGGCGCCGATCTTGGTGCCGTAGGCATTGAGCACGCGGGTCAGAGCCGTCTTGAAGCCGGTTTCGTGCATGCCGCCCTCGGGTGTACGGATGTCGTTGGCAAAGGAAATGATATTTTCATTGAAACCGTCGGAATACTGCAGCGCCAGTTCAGCAACGGAGTCGCCCTTGCTGCCCTGCATATAGATGACTTCCTCATGGAGGGGGGTCTTGCCCTTGTTCAGCCAGGTGACATACTCCCGGATACCGCCTTCGTAGCAGAACGCTTCCCGGTTTTCCATGCCGGGACGCTTGTCCTCCACAGAGATCTTCAGACCGCCGTTGAGGAAGGCCTGCTGGCGCATACGGTCGCGGAGAATGTTGTATTCATACACGGTGGTATCGAACATCTCCGGATCGGGCTTGAAGGTCACAAAGGTACCGGTCAGATCGGTGGTGCCCACAATTTTCATCTCCTGGGTGATGTGACCCCGGGAGAATTTCATCTGGTGGATTTTGCCATCCTTATGGACATCGACCTGCAGCCATTCGGACAGAGCATTGACCACAGATGCGCCGACACCGTGCAGACCGCCGGATACCTTGTATCCGCCGCCGCCGAACTTACCGCCGGCATGGAGGACGGTGAAAACCACTTCCAGTGCGGGTTTGCCGGTCTGGGGCTGGATATCCACAGGGATACCGCGGCCGTTGTCCGTGACGGTGATGGTGTTGCCCTCGTTGATGGTCACGGTAATTTCCGTGCAGTATCCGGCCAGAGCTTCATCGATGGAGTTATCCACGATCTCATAGACCAGATGGTGCAGACCGGACGAGGAAGTGGAGCCGATATACATACCGGGACGCTTCCGGACGGCTTCCAGACCTTCCAGCACCTGAATTTGGCTGGCGTCATAGGTTTCTTCTACTTTGTTGAGGATTTCTTCAGACATATAGAACCTCCGGTTCCATTGACTTCTTGTCAATGATAGAATGGGGAAACGGGTTCCCACGGCTTGCTTTGCAAGCCTCGGAATGACACTCTATAAGATGGTCATTGCGAGCACCGAAGGTGCGTGGCAATCCGTAATTTTTTTATTTCATTCGTTTTTCCAGCGTGGCGGCGTTGACCTGGCAGAGATACACCCGGTCCATGCCGTATTCACTGGTCAAAAGAAAGGATTTCGGTAAGTCTTCTGTGGCGGTGACCACTTGCCCGTTCCGCTCCGCCTCCGCCAAAAAGTTTCTGGTGTGCTTGGAACAGGTGGTGTTGTCCAGATCGAAGATGCCGATGATGGACTTGTCCCGAACGGACAGATTATCGCCAATGTTGATATACATAATGAAACCTCCGGTTTCAAAATGCAAAATGATAAATGTAAAATGCAAAATTGTGGTGTCGCCAAAGGCGACGATTTGAATAGTCGGCAAAGCCGACACAATCATTCTGCATCCTGCATTTTGCATTCTGCATTTACTCTTTTCCCGTTTTGAATGAAAATCACCTGTCCCAGCGCTGTCAGCCGGTCGGTTTCGCAGCAGGTGATAAACACCTGACCGGTTTTGATCTGGTTGAGGACAAAATCCTGCCGACGGGCATCCAGCTCGGAAAGCACATCATCCAGCAGCAGCACAGGCTCTTCGCCCGTATCATCCCGGAAAATCTCCCGCTCCGCCAGCTTCAGACTGATGGCGGCAGTCCGGGTCTGACCCTGTGAACCGAAGGCCTTCAGACTGACTCCATCCAAAAGCACATCAAAATCGTCCTTGTGAGGGCCGGTCAGACACTGTCCGCTTTCCAGTTCCGCCCGCAGGTGGCTTTCCTGATGCGCCAGAATTTTCTGCTCCAGTTCCAGCCGGGGAATATAGGGATCATCAATGGTGGAAACGGTTTTATACTGCAAAACCAAATCTTCTTTTCCACCGGAGAAGTCAAAATGATACTTTTTCGTACATTCTGCCAACTTTTTAATATAATTTGCCCGATAGCCGATGAGGATGGCGCCTACCTGGGCCATGCGGCAGTTGAACTCCGGCAGGGTTTCCAGCAGATTGGGAAACTCCCGTCCATCCTTCAGTATGCGGCTCTTGTGCTCCAACAGGCGGTTATATTCCGTCAGCGCCCGGTCATAGCCGGGCCGCAGCTGGCACAAGGCCTGATCCAGCAGTTTCCGTCTGGCAGAGGCACCGGCTTTCAGCACCAGCAGATCTTCCGGGCAGAACAGAACCGTGGTCAGAAGGCCATGGAAATTGGCAAAGGTCTTCTGCTTGACCCCGCTGAGGTATAGCTGGCGGGATTTTCTGCCGGCAAAGAGAACGGCACGAAGGGTCTGTTCTCTTTCCTGGGAGTAGACCGTGCCTTCCAGATCCGCAAATTCCGCACCGAATTTCAGCAGTTCCGCTTCCTTGCGGGTGCGGAAGCCGTGGCCGGTGGAGAGATAATGGATGGCCTCCAGCAGGTTGGTCTTGCCCTGGGCATTGTCGCCCAAAATCAGATTGACGCCGGGGACAAACTCCGCGGAAAACTCCTCATAGTTGCGGAAGTTCCGCAGCAGCAGGTTATTCAGCCGCATCTTCTGTCACGCGCCACTGACCGCCGTTGAAGGAAACCACATCACCGGGACGCAGCTTCTTGCCCCGCATGGTGCAGACTTCGCCGTTGACCAGCACTTCTTCTGCCAGAATCATATTTTTCGCCATGCCGCCGGATTCCACTGCATTGGCAAATTTCAGAAAATCCTGCAGCTTGATAAATTCCGTCCGAATGGGAATATCTTCCACATTGGCGGACCGTTTGGTAATTCTTACTTTCATAAAACCTCCGGTTTTAGAATGCAAAATGTAGAATGCAGAATGCAGAATTGAGGTGTCGCTGCGCGACAATTTTAATTCGTCCGGCGTCGCCGGACACAATCATTTTGCATTTTGCATTTTTAATTCTGCATTTTTTATTCCGCTTTCAAGCGGACGGGCAGGACCATGTAGGCGAATCGCTTGCCGCCGTCGGCGGGGGTCAGGACAATGGGGCTCAGGCCGTTGGACAGTTCCAACATCACATGGTCCGTGGGCACGGCCTTCAGTGCATCCAACAGATACTTACAGTTGAAGCCGATCTCCAGATCCTTGCCGTCGCCGGCCAGATCGCAGACATCATAGGCTTCACCGATGGTGGTGATGGTCTGGAACTCGGCGCGGTTGTTGCCGAACTTGCAGCGGACGGGGCTCTTGATTTTTTCGGAGATGATCAGACCCACGCGGTCAATGGATGCCGTCAGCAGGGCTCTGTTTGCGCCCAGACGGATGGGATTGTTCTCGGGGACCACACGGCGCCAGTCGAGAAAATCGCCTTCCAGAATGCGGCAGACCAGTGTCACACCGCCCATTTCAAAGAGAATATGCTTTCTGCCCAGGGTGAAGGAGGCATCTTCGTCGCTGTCTGCCAGAATCTTTTCCACTTCCTTCAGGGCGGCGGCAGGCACGACCACCTTCAGTTCCCGCTCTGTGGGCACATCGGGATAATAGCGGCGCAGAGCCAGACGGTAGCCGTCCACAGCCACCATGGTGATGGAATTGCCTTCCACTTCGATCAGACAGCCGGTATGGACAGGACGGGCCTGATTCTCGCTGACGGAGAAGATGGTGCCGGAGATCAGATCCCGCAGCTCTCTCTGGGGCAGCTTGATGGCATTTTCGTATTCCACATCGGGCATTTCGGGATAATCCTCGGCAGACATGGCCGTGATGGTGAAGGAAGAAATGCCGCAGCGGATGGAAACCTTGTAGTTGTCGTCCACCATGACGGTGACTTCCTCATCGGGCAGCTTGCGGACGATATCGAAAAACAGTCTGGTGGGCATGATGCACTCGCCGGTGGACTGGATGTCCGCAGGGACAGTGACGGTGATGCCGGTTTCCAGATTATAGCCGGAAAGGTACAGATAGGTGCCGGCCTTCACATGGATGCCTTCCAGAGCGGAGATGGCACTCTTCTGGGCAACGGTACGGGATGCCACGGAAATGCCATTGACCAACAGACTCTTTTCACAGACAAATTTAATCATAAAAGGACCTCCTTGGTGGACTTGTTTTTTCCACAGGTGCGGCCTATGGAAAAAATCCTTACGGTCTATCTCTATAATAGAAAGAAAGAATATAAGTAGTAATGGTAGTAGGAAAGTGGAATGTGTGGAAAAGTGCCTTGGGCGCAGACAGGGCAGGGCTTTGCCCATTCACAGGCACTTGTGGAAAATTTCGGGGTTATCCACAGAAAAATTTTTCCGCTTTCTGCATATAGGTTTTCCACATTTTGTTATCCACATTACACAGCCTTCTGTGGAAATGTACGCTTTACAGTTTGCCGTTGATATTTGCCTTGATGTCCCGGACATGGCTGTGCAGTTCATGGTCGGGATCTGCCAGCATGTCTTCCACCTTATTGACACTGTAGAGGACGGTTGTGTGGTCTTTCTTTTTGAAAGTGGCGGCAATATCCGGGAAACTCATCTTGGTCATTTCCCGGACCAGATACATAGCCATCTGTCTGGCTTCGGAAATGCTCTTGTTTCGCATGTCGCTGAGGATGTCCTCCACTTTGACATTGTAGTAGCGGGCAGTTTCCTTGATGATCAGTTCGGGAGTGGGCAGTGTATCGGCTTTTCCCTTGTACATATCCTTGATGGCCCGGGTCACATTGGGCAGATCCACCTTCATGCCGGTCAGATCGTGATAGGCTTTGATTTTCTTGACCGTGCCTTCCAGCTGGCGGATGTTATTGGTGATGGTTTCGGCAATGTAGGTGCAAACTTCGTCCGGCATGGTGAAGTTCAGCGCCTTGCACTTATTTTTCAGAATGGCCAGTCTGGTTTCCAGATCCGGGGGATTGATATCCGCCAGCAGACCCCATTCAAAACGGGTCCGCAGTCGCTCTTCCAGACGGTTCATGGCATTGGGCGGACGGTCGGAAGTCAGAACGATCTGCTTCTGGTTTTCAAACAGGGTATTGAAGGTATGGAAAAATTCGTTCTGGGTTTCCTCCTTGCCGGCGATGAACTGAATATCGTCCACCAGCAGCAGGTCCGCATTGCGGTATTTCATGCGGAAGGCTTCTTTTTTGGTGCCTTCCTGGAGCATGTACATAAAATCGTTGATAAAGTCATCACCCTTGATATAGACGATGTTGAAATCCGGGTGATTTTTGTTGATCTCATGAGCAATGGCATAGAGCAAATGGGTCTTGCCCAGACCGGAAGGGCCGTAGATAAACAAAGGATTGTTGACGGCGCCGGGGTTTTTAGCCACACCCTTGGCGGCAGAATATGCCAGCTGGTTGGAAGGACCGACGATAAAGCGGTCAAAGACATATTGGGGGTTATATTCGATGAAGGAGGGGCGGGTGGGTTTGTTTTCCTCCATTCTCTTTTCCAGTTCTGTATCGCTGAGGACCACGATCTCCAGATTTTTCTGGAACAGTTCCTTCATGGCATCCTGGATATATCCTGTAAATTTGGTCTTGATCACATCATAATGGAACTCGTCATGGGAGCAGAGAATCAGCTGTTTGTCGTTGATTTCCACCAGTTCTGCATCCACAAACCAGTCGGATACCAAAGCTTCCGTCAGCTTGTCTTCCATGTAGCCCAGAACTTTTGCCCAAATAAAGGAAGAAGCGTACATATGGAACTCCTTTCGTAGGAATTTATCGAAAAAAAGGCGATATTTCGGCACAATAATCTACGGTAAATTATAGCACAGAATGCTTGAAATTGCAAGTTTTTCCACAGGGAGAAAAAAGGCACTTTTTCCGCAGAAAAAGCGCCTTTTTTCAATGCAGAATGCAAAATGTAAAATGCAAAATGATTGTGTCCGGCGAAGCCGGACGAATTAAAATTGTCGCGCAGCGACACCTTCATTCTGCATTCTGAATTCTGCATTTTGCATTACTTATAAATTCCCGTGCTTAAATATCGCTGTCCATCATCGGGGAGTAGGACCACGATCCGTTTGCCTGCCATTTCCGGCCGTTTTGCAACTTCCGCGGCGGCGGCAAGGGCGGCACCGGAGGAAATGCCCACCAGCAGACCTTCTGTCTTGGAAAGGGCATTGGCGGTGTCCATGGCCATGTCGTCGGTGACGGTAAGGACTTCGTCATAACAGCTCCGGTCCAGGGTGTCGGGGATGAAGTTGGCGCCGATACCCTGAATTTTATGGGGAGCGGCTTTGCCCCCGGACAGCAGGGGAGATGCCGCAGGCTCTACTGCCACCACCCGAATGGCGGGATTTTGTTCCTTCAGATACTTTGCCGTACCGGACAGAGTGCCGCCGGTACCGACGGTTGCCACAAAGACATCCATGCTGCCTTCCGTGTCTGCCCAGACCTCCGGTCCGGTGGTGTGGTAGTGGGCGAGGGGATTGGCATGGTTTGTGAACTGACCCAGAATGACAGCGCCTTCCATGGATGCTCTCAGTTCTTCCGCTTTTTCGATGGAACCTGCCATGCCTTTTGCACCTTCGGTGAGGACAATTTCCGCGCCATAGGCACGGATCAGGTTCTGCCGCTCCACGCTCATGGTGTCCGGCATGGTGAGAATGACCCGATAACCTCTGGTGACACCCACCCATGCCAGACCGATGCCGGTGTTGCCGGAGGTGGGTTCAATGATGGCGGCGCCGGGCTTCAGAATGCCGGCTTCTTCGGCGGAAAGAATCATCTGCAGTGCCACCCGGTCTTTTGCAGACCCGGCAGGGTTAAAAGCTTCGATTTTTGCCACGATTTCGGCATTTATGCCATTTTTTTCGCAGTAACGGTCCAATGCCAGCAAAGGTGTCCGTCCAATCAGTTGGGAAAGAGAATGGTAGATCATGGAAAATTCCTCCAAAGAATCAACGAACGCACCGAAAGGCCCCCTTGTGTAAAGGGGGCTGTCAGC
Organism: Candidatus Avilachnospira sp.; assembly: GCA_045589035.1. GTDB lineage: Bacteria > Bacillota > Clostridia > Oscillospirales > Oscillospiraceae > Avoscillospira. The sequence continues at coordinate 10,344 of JAZNFJ010000036.1, forward strand.
GAAGCTGACTGGGGGATTGTCAACCCCTCCGTCAGCCTGCGGCTGACACCTCCCCTTGCACAGGGGAGGCTTTGGTGCGTACTTCTGTTTTAAAATTACTTCTTCAGCAGGTCGCGGATCTCGGTGAGCAGCAGCTCTTCCTTGGTGGGTTCGGGCTCTGCGGGAGCAGCGGCTTCCTCTTCCACCTTCTTGCGCTTCATGGCATTCATGGTCTTGACCACGCCAAAGACCACCAGCGCCACCAGAATGAAATCAATGATGGTAGCCACAAAAGTACCGAAGCCGATGGTGATGGCTTCCTGCACCACGGTTTCACCTTCCATGACGGCTTCCCGAACCACCAGGTTCAGTGCGGTCATATCACGGGCACCGAAGATCCAGCCGATAAAGGGCATGAACACATCGTTGACCAGAGAGGTGGTGATTTTACCGAAGGCAGTGGCGATGATGACACCAATGGCCATATCCATCACATTGCCCCGTGCGATGAACTCTTTAAATTCGTTAATCAATTTTTTCATAGTATTCGCCCTTTCTTTCTATCTTATTTCTTTTCGATGACTTCAATACCGCCAAGGTACTTGCGCAGGACTTCGGGCACGACGATGGAGCCGTCGGCTCTCTGGTTCTGCTCGACGATGGCGGGGAAGATACGGGAAGTGGCCAGACCGGAGCCGTTGAGGGTGTGGACATAGTCCACCTTGCCGTCGGCACGGCGGTAACGGATGTTGCCGCGGCGGGCCTGGAAATCGCGGGCATTGGAAACGGAAGAAACTTCCTTGTAGCCGTTCATGGAGGGGATCAGAATTTCGATATCGTAGGTGCGGGCCATGGAAGCGGAGCAGTCGCCTGCAGCCAGCTTCACGGTGCGGAAGTGCAGACCCAGACCGGCAACCAGATTTTCTGCCTTCTTGACCAGCTCTTCAAAGGCTTCGTCAGAGTTTTCGGGAGTGGTAAACTGGAACATTTCCACCTTGTTGAACTGATGGCCGCGAACCATGCCACGTTCGTCTGCACGGTGGGAACCGGCTTCCCGGCGGAAGCAGGGGGTGTAAGCGAAGAACTTCTTGGGCAGATCGGCCTCGGTGAGAATTTCGTCGCGGTAGACAGATGCCAGAGCGGCCTCTGCGGTGGGCAGCATGTAGAAAGTGCCCTCGGAGGGATGGTTCTGGATCTTGAACACTTCGTCAGCAAACTTGGGGAACTGACCGGCAGTCAGACCGCACTGGTACTCCAGCATGTGAGGCGGCAGAATAAAGTCGTAGCCGTCAGCGGTGTGGGTGTCGATAAAGTAGTTCAGCAGTGCCCATTCCAGACGGGCGCCCATGCCGGTGTACATCCAGTTGCCGCCGCCTGCCAGCTTGACACCGCGCTCATAGTCGATCAGACCCAGATCGGTGCACAGATCCACATGGTGCTTGGGCTCAAAATCAAAGGAGTGCTTCTCGCCGATGTAGCGCAGAGGTTCGTTGTTCTCCTTGCCGCCGGGGATCAGATCGGCATCGGGCAGATTGGGCAGGCTCAGCAGAGCATTGTACAGTTCTTCGTCCAGAACCTTCAGATTCTGCTTGTCGTCTGCGATGGATTCTTCAATGGCGACGGACTTTGCCATGTTCTCGGCGATCTGGGCATCGATTTCTGCGGGGTCTTCGCCCCGCTTTTCCGCACCCTTCTTCATGCCGAACAGCTTGCCGTTTTCCTTGGAGATCTTGTTCTTTTCTGCGGTCTTGGACTCGGTGGAGGTCTTCAGACCACGGACCTGCACATCCAGTTCCAGAATGCGGTCCACAACGGCGTCGCAGTCCACTTCCTTGGCCTTGAAACCGGCCTTGGCAGCGGCGGGATCTTCTTTGATTCTTCTGATGTCAATCATGTTATTCTACCTCTTTTGTAAGGGCTTCGTAGGCTTTCAAGCCGTTTTCACCCAGAATATTCAAATATTGTTCTAAGTTTTCCGTTTCTCCGGTTTCCAGAGCAGCCAGCAGTGCTTCGTAGGCTTCCTGCAGTTTTTCCTGCTGCTCTGCGGCGGCTTCGGCTTCTTCCTGCAGGGCTTCGGATTCCTCCGTCAGCTGCAATACCTGCTGCTGGAGGAATTTTTTATCCTGCACCAGTTCCACATTCTCCTGCCGCAGCTCCTGATTTTCATCCTGCAGCTGCTCGGCCTTTTGAATGGCGGAGGTGCTGGACTGGCTCAGTTCGGAAATGGTGGATTTGGAATCTCTCATCTGCCCAAGCATGGAAACAAGCACCAAAACAAAGGCAACTGCGAACAAAATCGCCACATACCGAAGAAGGGCGGATTTTCTGGTTTCGTCCAGACCGGACTTTTCCGGCTGGGAATTCTTGTTTTCTTCATTCATGGTAACACCTCCGGTGTTGATGGATTATAAGCGATCCCCCAGTCAGCTTCGCTGACAGCCCCCTTTACACAAGGGGGCCTTTGGCTGCTGTGCAGTTCGCAAGCCTCCCTTGTGCAAAGGGAGGTGGCGAGCAAAGCGAGCCGGAGGGATTGTAAATTTACATCTTACTCAAAAGTTCGTACAGCACCTGCAGGTCGTCATCGTTGTAGAACTCCAGTTCCACACGACCCTTCCGCTTGCCCCGGACGATCTTGACACCGCGGCCCAGAACTTTGGTCAGCTTCTTTTCGCACTCTGCCACATAGTCCACAGCCAGCGGATCTTTTACCACTTTTACCGGGGATTCTTTGGAGAGATTTTTGCAAAGTGTTTCTGCCTGACGGACAGACAGGCTCAGCGCCAGAATTTTCTGGACGGCTTTTTCCTGTTCCGCAGGGCTTTTCAGCACCAGAACGGCTCTGGCGTGACCGGCGGATAGCACACCGGCTGCCACCTGCTGGCAGATGGATGCAGGCAGGCTCAGAAGCCGCAGGGCATTGGCAACGGCAGGGCGGGATTTGTCCACCCGCTGAGCCACCTGTTCCTGGGTCAGACCGTGCTCGTCCATCAGCTGCTTGTAGCCCATGGCTTCTTCCATGGGGTTCAGATCCTGCCGCTGGAGGTTTTCAATCAGCGCCAGTTCCAGAACGGTTTTGTCGTCGGCTTCGATGACCGTCACCGGCACATCCCGCAGACCTGCCATTCTGGCAGCCCGCCAGCGGCGCTCACCGGCAATGATCTGATAGAAGCCGTTTTCGCCCTTGCGGACGGTCAAAGGCTGGATGATGCCGTGCTGGGCAATGGACTGGCTCAGGGCTTCCAGCTCATCTTCATCAAAGAGTTTTCTGGGCTGCAGGGGATTGGGCTCCACCTTCTGCAGGGGCAGAGAAGTGATCTCATCACTGCCGGAAGTGGCATTGGGAATCAGAGAGTCCAGACCTCTGCCCAGACCCTTGGGACTTTTGGGAGCCATCACAGGCCCTCCTTTTCCAGAATTTCATCGGCCAGCGCCTCGTAGGCAGCTGCGCCGCGGCTGAATTTATCGTAGAAAGCCACAGGCAGACCGTGGCTGGGGGCTTCTGCCAGACGGACATTCCGGGGAATGACCGTGGCATAGACCATGCCGGGGAAATGGCGGCGGACTTCCTCTGCCACCTGAGAGGAGAAATTGGTGCGCCCGTCAAACATGGTCAGCAGGACACCAAAGATATGCAGATTGGGGTTCAGTCCCCGCTTGACGGCCCGCAGGGTCATCATCAGATCGGAAAGACCCTCCAACGCGTAGTATTCGCACTGGACGGGAACCAGGATGCTGTCGCTGGCGCAAAGGGCATTGAGGGTCAGCAGTTCCAGAGAAGGGGGACAGTCGATGAAGATGTAATCGTATCGGCCACGGACGGATTCCAGCGCTTCTTTCAGCACATATTCCCGATTGGGCACGGCAACCAGCTCCACACCTGCGCCGGACAATGCGGCAGAGGAAGGAATCACATCGCCGTACTTGGTTTCCACGATGGCATCTTCTGTCTGGCAGTTGCCCACCACCAGATCGTAAGAGGAGAAGCGGATCTTTGATTTGTTGACACCAAGGCCGGAAGTGGCATTGGCCTGGGGATCAAAATCGCACAGCAGGACTTTTTTGCCCCGTTTGTGCAGGCAGGCCGTGACATTGACGGCAGAAGTGGTCTTGCCCACACCGCCTTTCTGGTTGACAAACGAGATGATTTGACCCATAAGATCCCTCCTTTCACTTGCTTTTTCAATTATACAGCGGCTTAGGAGAAAAGTAAATAGGAATGATAACCAATGTTTCACGTGAAACAATAAAAAAGCCTCCCTTGTGTAAAGGGAGGTGGCATTTGCGAAGCAAATGACGGAGGGATTGACAATCCCCCACCGCTTCGCGGAGCCCCCTTTGCACAAGGGGGCCTTTCTTAATATTCACGAATAACCGCTTTGACCTTGCCCAGAATGGCGGCTTCGCGGCCGTCTATGGGATGGTAGTTGGGATTCTCCGGCAGAAGCCAGATGCCGCCTGCGTCCCGCTTGAACCGCTTGCAGGTGGCTTCGTCACCCAGAAGGGCAATGACAATGTCGCCGTTGACCGCATCGGACTGGGGACGGACCACCACCCGGTCACCATCCAGAATACCGGCGCCGATCATACTGTCGCCTTGAATGGTCAGGGCGAAGCAGTCTTCTTCCCCGTCCCAGGGCAGACTGCCTTCGATGTTTTCCTGGGCCAGAATGGGATAACCGGCTGTGACCACACCCACAAGGGGAATCCGACCCGGCCGCTGGCTTGACCGCAGAGAAATGGCGCGGCGCTTGTTGCTTTCACTCTGAATTCTCCCCTGCCGCTTCAGTTCCGAAAGATGATAGGAAACCGTGGCGGTGGATTTCAGCCCCACAGCTTCGCAAATCTCACGGATAGTGGGGGGATAGC
>JAZNFJ010000037.1:0-3170 GCA_045589035.1 Candidatus Avilachnospira sp.
GACCTCCTCATTTTTGTAGTTGTGTGGTCGGCAAACCACTTCTACTTTAATGGGGAGTTTTTCTTTTGTCTATGCTACTCCTCGCTATAAGCTATTTTTTGTCCCCCGGCATAGCCGGGGGTTGCCTTTGGTGCTACCAAAGCGAATAACAAAAACGGCGGAATTTCCGCCGTTTTTCTTTTCATAGACTAGACCCAGGAGGGATGGACATGGCTTGGGTCTGGACGATTTTCTTGGGTTGTTCTGTGCTTTTCGCCCTTCTGGGCGGCAAGACAGCTGCCCTTGCACCGGCACTTCTGGAAGGGGCTTCCACCGGAGTGACCCTTGCCATTTCTCTGGCAGGTCCCATCTGCCTGTGGAGCGGACTGAGCCGGGTCATGGAGCAGATCGGCTGGATGGAAAGTCTTTCCCGACTGGCTGCACCGGTTCTCAAACGGCTGTTTCCCTCTGCATGGCAGGACAGAGAAACCAGGCAGGCACTCTGCGGCAATCTCTCTGCCAACCTGCTGGGATTGGGCAATGCCGCCACACCCTTAGGCATTCGGGCAGCCAAAAACATGGCAAAAAATGCCAAAGGCACAGCCACCAGCGAACTTTGCCGTCTGGTGGTCATGAACACCGCCTCTGTACAGCTGATCCCCGCCACCGTGGCAGCAGTCCGCAGTTCTCTCGGTGCAGCTGCGCCCTTTGACATTCTGCCGGCCGTCTGGATCAGCTCTGTTCTCTCCGTTTCTGCCGGACTTCTGGCGGCATGGGTGTTTGCCAAATGGGCGGGCTGATCTGGGACATGATCGTACCGGGGCTACTGCTGGCAGTTTCCTGCGCGGCGCTGGCAGGAAAACGGGATGTCTATTCTCTCATGGTCACAGGGGCAGCCGACGGGCTGTCCGTGGTAGTGCAGATTTTGCCTGCCCTTGTCATCTTGCTTTCTTCCGTATCCATGCTCCGTGCCAGCGGTGCCATGGATCAGCTGGTATCCCTTTGCACACCGGTGTGCCATTTCCTTGGCATCCCGCCGGAAACCGTACCCCTGGTACTGATCCGCCCTATCTCCGGCAGTGCAGCCTTGGCGGTGGGCAGCGAATTGATGGCTGCCCACGGAGTAGATTCAGAAGTAGGCCGCATCGCCGCCGTCATGCTGGGCAGCACCGAAACCACTTTCTACACCATCAGTGTCTATTTTGGCTCTGCAGGCATTCATCGCACCCGCTACACCATCCCCGCTGCCCTCATTGCCGATCTGACCGGATTTTTAGCCGCTTCCTGGGTCACTAGACTGCTTTTTTAGACTGTACAAGCCGCTTTTGGTTTGTTATAATACAAGATACTGATTATTTTACGAAGGATGTTTTTCTATGGAAAAATTCGTTGATCTCATTTCCGCACGGGTTTCCGAGGCCTTTGCCGCTGCCGGTTACGATGCCGCCTACGGCAAAGTCACGGTGTCCAACCGCCCCGACCTGTGCGAATACCAGTGCAACGGCGCCATGCCCGCTGCCAAAGCCTACCGCTGCGCACCCATTCAGATTGCCAATGCCGTGGCCGCACAGCTGGAAAACGAGCCTATGTTCTCTCAGGTTTCCGCCGTGGCACCGGGTTTTCTGAACTTCCATGTTTCCGCCGATTATCTGAAGGACTACATTTCCAAGATGGGTCAGACGGAGCACTACGGTCTGGAGAATGATCCCAATGCCCGCACCGTCGTGGTGGACTACGGCGGTCCCAATGTGGCAAAGCCCCTCCATGTGGGTCATCTGCGCTCCGCCATTATCGGCGAAAGTCTCAAGCGCATCTACCGCTACTTCGGCAACCATGTCATCGGTGATATCCACATGGGTGACTGGGGTCTGCAGATGGGTCTGATCATCGAGGAAGTCCGGGAGCGGCAGCCGAGCCTTCCCTACTTTGATGCCGGCTTCACCGGCGAATATCCCGCTGAGGCACCTTTCACCATTTCCGAACTGGAAGAGATCTATCCCTGTGCCAGCGCCAAGAGCAAGGTGGATGAGGCCTTTGCCGCCCGCGCCCATGATGCCACCTTCAAGCTGCAGAACGGCGACCGGGGCTACCGCGCCATGTGGGATCACATCATGCGCCTGTCCGTGGCAGATTTGAAGAAGAACTATGCCAATCTCAACGTGGACTTCGATGTATGGCTGGGTGAAAGCGATGCGCAGCCCTACATTCCCGCCATGATCGAGGATCTGAAAAATAAGGGTGTGACCACCCTCTCCGATGGCGCGCTGGTCATTCCCGTGCAGGAAGAAAGTGACACCAAGGAAGTACCCCCCTGCATTCTGGTGAAGTCCGACGGTGCTGCTATCTATGCCACCACTGATCTTGCCACCATCGTCCAGAGAATGGAGGACTACAAGCCCGGCAAGCTGCTGTATCTCACCGACAAGCGGCAGGCCCTGCACTTTGAGCAGGTCTTCCGTGCCGCCAAGAAGGGTCAGCTGGTACCCCAGGACATGGAAATGCAGCACATCGGCTTCGGCACTATGAACGGCAAGGACGGCAAGCCCTTTAAGACCCGCGAAGGCGGTGTCATGCGACTGGAACGGCTGATCGCCGAGATCACTGACTATGTCCGCGCCAAGATCACGGAAAATCAGGTGGTGGATACCTCCGAAGTGGAGAATACCGCAAAGCTGATCGCCATGGCAGCCCTGAAGTACGGTGATCTGAGCAACCAGCCCACCAAGGACTATGTCTTTGATCTGGAGCGGTTCGCCGCATTTGAAGGCAACACCGGACCTTATATTCTCTACACCATCGTCCGCATCAAGTCCATCCTCGCCAAGTACAGCGGCAAGGCTGATATCACCGCTCTGATGGCTCCCGAAACCAAGGAAGCCAAGGATCTGATGCTGGCGCTGACCCGCTTTGCCGACTTTATGCAGCAGGCTTACCGGGACAATGCCCCCAACGCCATCTGCGCCTATATCTACGAACTGGCAGGTGCCGTCAACAAGTTCTACCACGAAACCAGAATTCTCGCAGAGCCCGATGCCGCCAAGCAGGCAGGTTATGTGGCACTGATGGATCTGTCCAGACAGGTTCTGGAAAGCTGCATCGACCTGCTGGGCTTCGAAGCACCGGAAAAGATGTAAAACGCAAAAATTAGACTCCGCCTTCTGTGTCGCATGTTTTTTTTTGATAAAGATTTC
>JAZNFJ010000038.1:0-3855 GCA_045589035.1 Candidatus Avilachnospira sp.
GCAAAGATGATATAGAACAGGCTCATGAAGGGGATCAGCAGTTCGGTAACCTTACCAATACGGGAAATGCCGCCAAAGAGCACACCAGCAGACAGAACTGCCAGCAAAATACCGAGGATCAGGCTGATCAGATCCTTTTTCTCTGCCATATTGGGAGCAAATGCAACAATCGCATTGTTGATGGAACCGGTAATGCTGTTGGCCTGGGAAAGGTTACCGATGCCAAAGGACGCCAAAACGGCAAAAATTGCAAAGAGGATTGCCAGCCATTTCCAGTTCTTACCCATGCCGTCTTCTATGTAGTGCATAGGACCGCCGATCCAGTCGCCCTTTTCATTGCGCTTGCGGAAATGGACAGACAGGGTCACTTCGGAGAATTTAATGATCATGCCCAGAAGTGCTGCGATCCACAGCCAGAAAATAGTACCGTAGCCGCCCATGGCGATAGCCTGGCTGGTACCGATGATATTGCCGGTGCCGACAGTGGCGGCCAATGCCGTGGTCAGAGCCTGGAAGGGAGTAACTGCGCCTTCTTCCACACTCTGCTTCTGAAACACCTTACCGATGGTGTTCTTCATGGCATGACCGAACTTGGTGAACTGGATGCCGCGGTTGCGGATGGTGAAATACAGACCGCCAATGGCAACGCAGGGCAGCAGAATGTACAGCCATGCCACCGTATCCAGAGGCCCTGTAATGAAATTGAGGATTGCGTTCATATTTCTCTCTCTTTGTTATTTCTGGATGCAGCCGTTTCTTCTTTGCAGATGCTGCTGCATCAGGATTTCCCGTTCTTCCTCGGGAAGGGCTTTGGGCGTCCCTACCTGTTTTGCCAGTGTCAGAATTCTGGCAGAGGCTTCTGCCGCCTCTATGGCATTCATGGCATCCAAAACCGTCTTACCCACAGACAGGGCACCATGATTTTCCAACAAAATCACATCTTCCTTTTCCAAAAGAGGTCCAACCTCCCGGAAGATCTCATCCGTACCCGGTCTGCCGTAGGCTGCGACCTCAATGGAGCCGTAGACCACGATCATTTCCGGATAGGCATCGGACCGCACCGGCAGTCCGCACAAGGCATGGGCGGTCAGATAAGGGGGATGGGCATGGACGATACCGCCGATGTCCGCTCTGCATCGATAGGCATGCAGATGCAGCTTGTATTCAGAGCTGGCCTTGCACTTTCCGCCTACCTGCTCCCCATCCATGGTCAGCACGGCAATCTGATCTTCTGTCAGAAAGGCTTTGTTTTTACCGCTGGGGGTGATATAGACCAGATCCCCCAATCGAACGGAGACGTTGCCCTCGACGGCATTGAGGATTCCCTTTTCATCCAGCCGTTTCGCTGCCAGAAGAACCTGTTGTTTTGCTTCTCTGGGAGAATTCACGGGCAATCCTCCTTATCTTCTGCGATTGCTGCTGCGGGTCAGAAGTACCAGCCGGAGCAGCTGCAGAATGGACGAAAACAGCGCTGCCACATAGGTCAGAGCCGCCGCACGGAGCACCTTGGATGCACCCTTCACTTCCTCCTCTGCCAGCATGCCGCTTTCTGTGAGGATACTGAGTGCTCTGCCGGATGCATTAAATTCCACAGGCAGGGTGATCAGCTGAAACAGCACCACAAAGGTGAACAAAAACACACCAATCTGTGCCAAACCCGGCATGCCCAGCAGGATGCCAAGCAAAATAACAGGCCAGGACAGCATGGAACCAATATTCGCCACCGGCACAGACACGGACCGCAGCTTCAGCGGGCCGTAACCTACATTATGCTGAATGGCATGACCGCACTCATGGGCAGCCACACCAATGGCAGCCACAGAGGCAGAGCCGTAAACCGAGTCAGACAGACGCAGAACTTTCTCGTTGGGAGAATAATGGTCAGTCAGATTGCCCTTGATCCGCTCAATCCGCACATCCGTAATACCGGCATTGCGTAAAATCATGGCTGCGGCATCCTGTGCCGTCATGCCTCTTCTGTTGCGCTGGGAACTGAATCTTTTAAACGTACTGCTGACTCTTGCCGAAGCGATCATACTGATGACCGCACCGATGAGTACCAGAATATAAGTGCTGTCAAAAAACATGGTTTTCCTCCATCCAACAGATTACTTATCTCTATTCTTTGCCGTAGTTTTACCGGGTATGTGTCCAATCACAATCGCTTGTGCAAACAGATAGTGGCATTATATCACACCCATCCTGTTTTTACCATGGGAAATTCTTCAATTATAAGCAAATTTTACGGAAATAATCAGAAATACCTATTTACCTTTCAAACGAAATCGCTTATAATGTCGTTGTATGCGGTCTTTTACCGAAATCAACTGTTAGGAGTGTTTTTATAATGAAGCTTTCCCCTCTTCAGATTGCCAGATACCAGTATCAGCCTAAGCTGCCCGGTATCCTGAGAAACGGCATTTCCGAGATCTGCGTCAAGAACGGTGAAGCAACTCAGAGTGTTGCCGACTCCGAGAAGATTCAGGCTCTGTTCCCCAATACCTACGGCAAGAATGAGATCACCTTCCAGAAGGGTCAGAACACTGCCGAAGATAAGAAGCAGGTTGTCGGTGTTATCCTTTCCGGCGGTCAGGCTCCCGGCGGCCACAACGTTCTGTGCGGTCTGTACGATGCTCTGAAGCGCACCAACAAGGACAATGTGCTCTACGGCTTCAAGGGCGGCCCCAGCGGCTTGATTGAAGATGATTATCTGATCTTCGACGATGAATACATTGACCAGTTCCGCAACACCGGCGGTTTCGATATCATCGGTTCCGGCAGAACCAAGCTGGAAACCGAAGAGCAGTTCGCCATCGTGGCTGAAAACTGCAAGAAGCACGGTATCAATGCACTGGTTATCATCGGCGGCGACGACTCCAACACCAACGCTGCTGTTCTGGCTGAGTACTTTGCTGCCCACAACACCGGCGTGCAGGTCATCGGCTGCCCCAAGACCATTGACGGCGACCTGAAGAACGAGGACATCGAATGCTCCTTCGGCTTCGACACCGCCACCAAGACCTATGCCGAAATCGTCGGCAACATCGAGCGCGATGCCAACTCCGCCAAGAAGTACTGGCACTTCGTCAAGGTCATGGGCCGTTCCGCTTCCCACGTTGCTCTGGAAACTGCTCTGCAGACCCAGCCCAACATCTGCCTCATCGGCGAAGAAGTGGCTGCAAAGAAGATGTCCCTGGCTCAGCTGACCGACTATATTGCTGACTCCGTCGCCAACCGCGCCGCTAAGGGCTGGAACTTCGGTGTCGCCATCATCCCCGAGGGCATCGTGGAATTCGTTCCCGAATTCTCCGTGCTGATCGCTGAGATCAACGAACTGCTGGCCGGCGAAAAGGCTGACAAGTTCAACGAACTGCCCTCCTGGCAGGAAAAGTATGCCTTCATCGAAGCCGGTCTGACCAAGGAGTCCATGGTTGTCTTTGCGCAGCTGCCTGAAGGCATTCAGCAGCAGCTGTTCCTGGAGCGCGATCCCCACGGCAACGTGCAGGTTTCTCTGATCGAGTCCGAGAAGCTGTTCTCTGCCATGGTCAAGGAAAATCTGGCTGCCCGTAAGGCTGCCGGCACCTACTCCGGCAAGTTCTCCGCCCTGCATCACTTCCTGGGCTACGAAGGCCGCTGCGCATTCCCCTCCAACTTTGATGCCGACTACTGCTATTCTCTGGGCTACAACGCCTTCATGCTGATCCAGTACGGCTCCAACGGCTACCTGTCCAAGGTTTCCAACCTGTCCAAGCCTGCTGAAGAATGGGTTGCCGGCGGTATGCCCATCACCAAGATGATGAACATCGAAAGAAGACACGGCAAGGACAAGCCCGTTATCCGCAAGGCTCTGGTCGA
>JAZNFJ010000039.1:0-7422 GCA_045589035.1 Candidatus Avilachnospira sp.
GGAGGAGAAGCGTCCCGGGGAGTATTTCCCGGTCTTTGAGGACGAAAAGGGTACATACATTATGAACTCCCGGGATATGTGCATGATCGACCATTTGGACGATCTCATGGATGCCGGTGTGGACTGCCTGAAGATCGAAGGCAGAGCCAAATCTTCCTACTATGCCGCCATTGTGACCGGTGCCTACCGCCATGTGCTGGACGATGTAGCAGCAGGCAGACCCATTGACCCGGTTTGGAGAGATGAGGTGGAGCATGTGTCCCACCGACCCTATGCCACGGGCTTTTTCTACGGAGAGCCGGGACAGTACACAGAGCATGGCCGCTATATCCGCGACTGGCAGATCTGTGCCGTGGTGGAGGAATGTGACGAAACCGGCCTTGCGCGTATGAGCCTGCGGAACAAGTTTACAACAGGGGATACGGTGGAGATCGTGGGACCCGACTGCAAGCCCTTCTCCGTGGTCGTGCCGTCTATGACAGATATGGATGGAAACGAACTGCTGGAGCCCCGAACACCCCAGAGTCTGTTCCGCATGCAGCTGCCCAAGCAGGTGCCGGTGGGGTCTTTTGTCCGTCACAGCGTGGACCTTTCTGCAAAAGATTGAGCTCTTTGTGGAACTCAACTAAAATAGTTACAAATTTTTGGTAAAGTTGTAAAAAATAAAAATGTATCGATACTTGAATACGAATACCGAAAATGTTATAATGAAAAATGACGGATTATGCGTACTGTAAATATGCAAAGTAATACAAGGAGGAAATATTTTTATGAGCAAGATCACAATCATTGGTGCCGGCAGCGTCGGTTCCGCAATCGCCAACAACATGGTGACTATGGGCATCGCCAATGAGATCGTCATGGTGGATGTGAACAAGGCAAAGGCGTTCGGCGAGGCTCTGGATATTTATCAGGGCGTCAGCTACTGCTCTCCTGCCATTGTCCGCAGCGGTGATTACTCCGCAGCTGCCGACTCCGATATCGTTATCATCACTTCCGGTATTGCCAGAAAGCCCGGTCAGAGCCGTCTGGAACTGGCTCAGACCAATGTCAATATCCTGAAGGAGATTGCTCCTCAGATCGTTGCTGTGGCTCCCAAGGCCATCTATATTCTCGTTTCCAACCCCGTGGACGTGCTGACTTATGTGTTCCACAAGATCTCCGGTCTGCCCGAAAATCAGATCATCGGCTCCGGTACTGCTCTGGATACCGCCCGTCTGCAGGCTGAGCTGGCAAAGCGTTTCCACATCAGCCCCAAGAATGTCCACGCTCATGTCTACGGCGAGCATGGCGACAGCTCCTTCGTTCCCTGGTCTCTGGCTACCATCGCCAACAACCACATCGACCACTTCAAGGAATCCGTTCCCTATGACACCAAGATCAACTGGGACCGCAACTACGAAGAGATGGAAGAGTTCGTCCGCACTTCCGGTGCAACCGTTATCAAGTCCAAGGGCGCAACCTTCTATGCTGTTGCCATTTCCGTCTGTCACATCGTCAAGTGCATCAAGGCCGGTGCCGGCACGGCTCTGACCGTTTCCACCATGATGCATGGCGAGTACGGTGTGGACGATGTGTGTCTGTCCACCCTGGCAATCGTGGACAGCAACGGTGTCCGCGGCAAGATCCTCAACAAGATGACCGAGGAAGAAGAGCAGAAGCTGAGAAACAGCGCTCAGAAGCTGAAGGATGTTCTGTCCCAGCTGGATATTTAATCCCCTTCACAGGAGGAAATCAACATGAAATTCAGTTATTTTCCCGGCTGTACCTTAAAGACCAAAGCCAAACAACTGGATGTCGATACCAGAGCTTCCGCGGAAGCTCTGGGTATCGTTCTGGAAGAACTGCCTGAGTGGCAGTGCTGCGGTGCTGTGTACCCCCAGGCCAAGGACGAGATCGCAACCAAGCTGTCCGCCGTCCGTTCTCTGGCTGCTGCCCGTGATCTGGGTCAGGATCTGGTGAGTGTCTGCTCCGCCTGCCATCACGTACTTAAGCGGGTCAACGGCGACCTGCAGAACGATGCGGACATTGCCCTGCGTGCCAACAACTACTTAAAGCTGGAAACTCCCTATACCGGCGAGACCAATGTGCTGCACTTCCTGGAAGTTCTGAGAGACCGTCTGGGCTTTGACGAACTGGCCAAGAAGGTGGTCAAGCCCCTGGCCGGACGGAAAATCGGCGCCTACTACGGCTGCCTGCTGCTCCGCCCCGGCAAGGAGATGGGTTTCGACGATCCCGAAAATCCCACCATTCTGGAGGACTTCATCCGTGCTCTGGGTGCCGAGCCTGTGCTGTATTCCCAGCGCAATGAGTGCTGCGGCGGCTACCAGACCCTGGAAAACAAGGACATCGCCGTGAAGCGCGCCACTTCCGTGGCTGAAAATGCCAAAAACTGCGGTGCCGAGTGCCTCATCACCGCTTGCCCCCTGTGTCTGTACAATCTCAAGCAGAATGCGAAAGACGCACTGCCTGTCTACTACTTCACGGAGCTTCTGGCTGAAGCTCTGGGTCTGCGATAAGGAGGTGGCAGTATGAACAACAAAGAAGAACTGATCGCCACCATCAAGCGTATCAGCGGTGTCAACACCCGTAAGTGCATGAAGTGCGGCAAGTGCTCCGGTACCTGCCCCGCTTATGATGAGATGGACTACCATCCCCATCAGTTCGTGGATATGGTGGAGCGTGGCCAGATCGAGAAGCTGATGGCTTCCAACGGCATCTGGAACTGCATGAGCTGCTTTGCCTGCCTGGAGCGCTGCCCCCGTCAGGTGGAGCCTGCCAAGCTGATCGAAGCTGTCCGTCTGGCGGTGATCCGTCAGCAGGGCATGAACCATCTGAAGCCCGAACAGATCCCCGAAATGCTGGATGAGGAACTGCCGCAGCAGGCCATCACCACCGCATTCCGTAAATTTGCCAAGTAAGGAGGGAGAAGAAACATGCAAAGAATTGGTGTATTTGTCTGCTGGTGCGGTACCAACATTGCCGGTACTGTGGATGTGCAGGCAGTGGCAGAAGCCCTGAGCCATGAGCCCGGTGTTGTCTTCTCCACAAACTATCAGTATATGTGCTCTCAGGCCGGTCAGGACATGATCGTCGATGCCATCCGTGAGCACAATCTGGGCGGCGTCGTCATCTGCTCCTGCTCTCCCAGAATGCACGAGGCCACCTTCCGCAAGACTGCTGAGAAGGCCGGTCTGAACCCCTACATGGTGGAAATTGCCAACATCCGTGAGCAGTGCGCATGGATCCACAAGGATATGCCCTCCGCAACGGAGAAGGCCATCATCCTCGGCAAGGCCGCCATTGCAAAGGTCCATCTGAACGCACCTCTGCAGGCAGGCGAAAGCCCTGTGGTCAAGCGCGCACTGGTCATCGGCGGCGGTATCGCCGGTATCCAGACCGCTCTGGACATCGCTGAAGCCGGCTTCCCCGTGGATATTGTGGAAAAGAAGCCTACCATCGGCGGCAAGATGACTCAGATCGACAAGACCTTCCCCACGCTGGACTGCGCTGCCTGTATTCTGACTCCCAAGATGGTGGATGCCGCGCAGAATGAGAACATCCGCATCTACTCCTACTCCGAAGTGGAGGAAGTCAAGGGCTTCGTGGGCAACTTCAATGTCAAGATCCGCCGCAAGGCAAGATTTGTCAACGAAGATGTCTGTACCGGCTGCGGCCTGTGTACGGAAAAGTGCCCCCAGAAGAAGGTCCCCAACGAGTTTAACCTTGGCCTCGACACCCGTCGCGCCATTTACATCCCCTTTGCACAGGCTGTGCCGAAGGTTGCCACCATCGATGCCGACTACTGCACCATGCTGAAGACCGGCAAGTGCGGTATCTGCTCCAAGGTTTGTACCGCCGGCGCCATCGACTACAAGCAGACCGACACCTTCGTGGAAGAGCAGTACGGTGCCATCGTGGTCGCCACCGGCTTCAACCCCATCAAGATGGACAAGTACGATGAGTTCGCTTACTCCCAGAGCCCCGACGTGGTCACCTCTCTGGAGTTTGAGCGTCTGATGAACGCCGCAGGTCCCACCGCCGGTACTCTGCTCCGTCCTTCCGACCGTACCCATCCTCATACCCTGGTCTTTGTCCAGTGTGTCGGCTCCCGCTGCGATGACAGCAAGGGCAAGCCCTACTGCTCCAAGATCTGCTGCATGTACACCGCAAAGCATGCCATGCTCTGCCGTGAAAAGTATCCCGATACGGAAGTCTATGTGTTCTACATTGACGTTCGTACCCCCGGTAAGAACTTCGATGAGTTCTACCGCAGAGCCGTGGAAGAATACGGCGTCCACTACATCAAGGGCATGGTTGGCAAGGTGACCCCCGAAGGCGGCAAGCTGAAGGTACAGGCCTCCGACCTGCTGTCCAACGAGCAGATCCATATCGATGCCGACATGGTCATTCTGGCCGCCGCCATCGAGCCCGATGAGAGCGCCCGCTCCATCGCTACCATGCTGACCGCTTCCATGGACACCAACGACTTCTTCACCGAAGCCCATCCCAAGCTGCGTCCCGTGGAAAGCCCCACCGCCGGTATTTTCCTGTCCGGTGTTTGCCAGGGTCCCAAGGATATTCCCGAAACCGTGGCACAGGCCAGTGCAGCTGCTTCCAAGGCCATCGGCCTGCTGGTGAAGGACAAGCTGACCTGCAACCCCTGCGTGGCAAGTGCAGACGAAATGATGTGCAACGGCTGTTCCAGCTGTGAAAAGGTCTGCCCCTACGGCGCCATTACTTATTCCGATAAAGAATTCAGAGGCCCCAACCGTACGACTCTCATCCGTCGTGTGGCTTCCGTCAATCCTGCTGTCTGTCAGGGCTGCGGTGCTTGTACCGTCGCCTGTCCCAGCGGTGCTATGGACCTGAAGGGCTTCTCTACCAGACAAATCATGGCGGAGGTGGATGCAATATGCAAGTAAACAACGAATTTAAGCCCACCATCGTGGCCTTCTGCTGCAACTGGTGCTCCTACGCCGGTGCAGACCTTGCCGGTACCAACCGTCTGGCATATCCTGCCAATGTAAAGATCATCCGCGTGCCCTGTTCCTGCCGCGTGAACCCCATGTTCATCCTCCGTGCCTTCCAGAGAGGCGCTGACGGTGTCATCCTCTGCGGCTGCCACCCCGGTGACTGCCACTACACCACCGGCAACTACTACGCACGCCGCCGTATGGCCCTGCTGTTCTCCATGCTGGATTATCTGGGCATTGAGAAAGAGCGCACCCGTGTGGAATGGGTCTCCGCCGCCGAAGGCAATAAGTTTGCCGCTGTCATGAACGACTTTGTGCAGACCATCACCGCTTTGGGCGAGAACAAGAGATTGGAGGACCTGAGATGCAAGAAATGATCAAGGCAAAAGCCATTGAACTGCTGGAAAACGGCACTGTGGATCGGGTCCTGGGCTGGAAGGCCGGCGAATTCTTCTACGATCTGACTCCTGCCGTGTTCACCACCAAGGAAGAGATCGAAAAGAACTTCGTCTACTCCGTCTTCTCCGGTGCCAACCTCAGCAAGTATCTGGTCAAGGAAAGCCGTAAGGGCGGCAAAGTCGCTGCTTTCCTGAAGCCCTGCGATACATATTCCTTTAACCAGCTGCTGAAAGAGCACCGCATCTGGAAGGACAACGTCTATGCGGTCGGCATCGCCTGCGACGGCATGTGCGATATGGAAAAGATCCGTGCCTTCGGTGCCAAGGGTGTCCTGTCCGTCACCCGTGAGGGCGACAAGCTGAACATCGAGACCATGTACGGCCCCATGACCATGGATAAGGCCGATGCCCATGCTGAGCGCTGCATCAGCTGCAAGAGCCGCAAGCTGGTGGCTTACGACGAAAAAATCGGCGAAGATGGCGATGTCATCGAAGAAAGCGGCCGTTTCGACATGGTTGCCAAGCTGGAAGCCATGACCGCTGAAGAGCGCTTCGAGTTCTGGCGCGGCGAACTGTCCAAGTGCATCCGCTGCAATGCCTGCCGCGATGTCTGTCCTGCCTGCACCTGCGAAAAGTGCGTCTTTGACAATGCCAACTCCGGCATTTCCCAGAAGGCAGCCGTCAACAGCTTCGAAGAAAACATGTACCACATCATCCGGGCATTCCATGTGGCTTCCCGTTGCACCGACTGCGGCGAATGCTCCCGTGTCTGCCCCCAGAATATCCCCCTGCACTTGCTGAACCGCAAGTTCATCAAGGATATCAACGAATTCTACGGTGAATATCAGTCCGGTGCGGATCTGGAGACCCGTCCTCCTCTGATGAACTTCACCAAGGAAGACTGCGAGCCCTCTGTGGTCTATGAAAGAGGAGGAAATTGATATGAAAAAGATTGCAATTTCTCAGCTTTCCGACCTGTTTGCCAAAATTTCCGCTGAGCAGAAGCTGTACATCCCTGCCGACAACAAGGGTCAGGCCCAGTTCCTGCCCTATGTGGAAGGCATGAAGCTCACCGAGAGCCTCAACACCGTCCGCAGTGCAAAGGACCTGTTCTTCCCACAGACCGAGAATATTGTCGGCTTTGAAGTGGAAGGCAAGTCCATCTCTGTGAAAGAGATCCGTGACGAAGTGGAACCCTTTGTGGTCTTCGGTGTCCGTGCCTGCGATGCCGCCAGCTTCGACATTCTGGACCGTGTGTTCCTGTCCGAGCCTGCCGACAGCTTCTATGCCAACCGCCGTGCCAACGGCACCGTGGTGACCATGGCCTGCGGCAAGCCCGAAGAGACCTGCTTCTGCACCGCATTCGGCATTGATGCCACCGAGCCCAAGGGCGATGTGAGCTGCGGGATGACTGCTGACAGTGTTCTGCTGAAGGCCAACACCGAGAAGGGCGAAGCCCTCCTGGCAAAGCTGCAGCTGGATGATGCTGCCGACGATGCAGCCGATGCTGCCAAGGCAGAAGCCAAGGCCATTCTGGAAAAGCTGCCTCTGAAGGATCTGGATCTGGAAGGCTTTAACGGCGAAAACCTGATGAAGTGGTTCAACAGCCCTGCCTGGGATAAGCTGTCCCAGAGCTGCCTGGGCTGCGGCACCTGCACCTTTGTCTGCCCCACCTGCCAGTGCTACGATATCCGTGACTTTGACACGGGTCACGGCATCCAGCGCTTCCGCTGCTGGGATTCCTGTATGTATTCCGATTTCACCAAAATGGCTCACGGCAATCCCCGTCTGACCCAGGTGGAACGCTTCCGCCAGCGCTTCATGCACAAACTCGTTTATTACCCCGAAAATAACGACGGTTTGTTCAGCTGCGTAGGCTGCGGCAGATGCCTTGCAAAATGCCCCATATCTATGAACATAGTAAAAGTAATGAAAAAGATAGGAGGAAGCAACGAATGAACAATCGTGCAGAAACCTTGATTCCCAAAGTCGGCGTCATTACCGACGTGCGTATAGATACACCCGATATTAAAACCTTCCGTGTTGTT
>JAZNFJ010000040.1:0-20757 GCA_045589035.1 Candidatus Avilachnospira sp.
GCAGGAGGTGCAATTATGAAAGAAAAAGTCAGCAACATCATCGAAGCATTGAAGCTGGATTATCCCGATCCTGCCTGTGCCCTGCATTATCAGACGGATTATCAGCTGATGATCGCCGTGCGCCTGTCTGCCCAATGCACCGATGAGCGGGTCAATCAGGTGACCCCTGCCCTCTTTGCCCGGTTTCCCACTCTGGAGGCCTTTGCCGCAGCCGATGTAGCGGAGGTGGAGGAACTGGTCCATTCCTGCGGCTTCTACCGCCACAAGGCAAGGGACATTGTCCTCGCCTGCCAGATGCTGCTGGAAAAGCACAACGGCAAAGTCCCCAACACCATGGAAGAACTGCTGAAACTTCCCGGTGTGGGCAGAAAGACCGCCAACCTGCTGCTGGGTGACCTTTACGACACACCCGGAAGTGTGGTCTGCGACACCCACTGCATCCGCATTTCCAACAAACTGGGTCTGGCCCGGGGCAAAGAACCGGAGAAGGTGGAGCAGCAGCTCCGCGCTATCCTCCCCCCGGAGGAAAGCTCCGATTTCTGCCACCGCATCGTCCTCCATGGCCGTGCCGTCTGCACCGCCAGAAAACCGCAATGCGAACATTGCCGCCTTGCAAAATGGTGCGATTTCTTTCACCAGACACCTTGACGGAACAACTCATTTTTTGCTATAATTACTTGGATAACGAGATAGGAAGGAAGTATCCCCCATGATGAACCGTTCCGATGTCCGTTTTGAATACCTTGGTCTGCCCACTCCCGACTGTGGGGATATTGTTTCTTCCCTCCCCCAGAATCGTGAATATACTGTTTTTCCCGGTTTCGCAGATGTGCATGTGCATCTGCGTGAGCCGGGTTTTTCTTATAAGGAGACCATTGCTTCCGGCACGGCTGCCTGCGCTCGCGGCGGCTACACCGCTGTCTGCTCCATGCCCAATCTGAACCCGGTCCCCGATACGGCGGAACACCTGCAGCAGCAGCTGGACATCATTGAAAAAGATGCCTGCATCCGGGTCTTCCCCTATGGCTCTATCACCATGGGTCAGCTGGGTGAGGAAATGGCAGAATTGGCTGCCATGGCTGCCAATGTGGTCGGTTTTTCCGATGACGGCAGAGGTGTCCAGTCCAAGGACATGATGAAAGCGGCCATGAAGCTGGCAAAGGCCCTCGGCAAGCCCATCGTGGCCCACTGTGAGGACAACAGCCTGCTCTTCGGCGGCTATATCCACGACGGGCAGTACGCCAAGGCCCGCAACCACCGGGGCATCTGCTCCGAAAGCGAATGGAAGCCCATCGCCAGAGATCTGGAACTGGCGGCGGAAGTTGGCTGCGCCTACCATGTGTGCCATATTTCCACCAAAGAATCCGTTTCCCTCATCCGGGAGGCCAAAAAATCCGGCATCGATGTGACCTGCGAAACCGGTCCTCACTATCTGGCGCTGGATGACAGTTTCCTGCAGGAAGACGGTCGGTTTAAGATGAATCCGCCCCTGCGTGACCGCACCGACCGGGAAGCACTGGTGGAGGGTCTGGCAGATGGCACCATCGACTGCATCGCCACGGACCACGCACCCCACAGCGCAGAAGAAAAATCCCGGGGCTTAGAAAAATCCGCCATGGGTGTGGTTGGCATTGAAACCGCCTTCCCCGTGGTCTACACCTACTTGGTCAAAACCGGATTGGTTTCTCTGGAAACTGTCCTGAAAGCCCTGACCGTCAATCCCTGCAAGCGCTTCGGCATCCCCATGGAAGGCTACAGCATCTGGGATCTGAACGAATGTTACACCGTTGACCCTGCCGACTTCGTCAGCATGGGCAAGGCCAGCCCCTTCACCGGTACACAGGTCTGGGGCAAGTGCATGGCCACCGTTCTGAACGGCAAGGTCATCTGGAAAGGAGAATGAAAATGGATCAGCAATTCTGCACCATTTTGGAAAATAAGCAGCTGACTGCCGCCGTGTGGCAGATGAAGCTGCAGGCAGATACTTCTGTCATCAAACATCCCGGTCAGTTCGTCAATCTGAAGCTGGACGGTCTGTATCTGCGCCGTCCCATCTCTATCTGCGACTGGGACGAAACTTCCATCACCCTCATCTACAAGGCTGTGGGCGAAGGCACCAGACAGATGACCACTCTGCAGCCCGGCAAGATACTGGACACTTTGGTGGGTCTGGGCAACGGCTACAACATGGACAAGGCCGGCGACACCCCCGTCCTTATCGGCGGCGGTGTGGGCGTGCCCCCCATGTATGGTCTTGCCAAAAGGCTGGCTGCCATGGGCAAAGCCGTGACTGTCATTCTGGGTTTCAACACCAAGGATGAAATTTTCTACGAAAAAGAATTTGAAGCACTGGGTGTAAAGGTCTGCGTGGCCACTGCCGACGGCTCCTACGGCACTAAGGGCTTCGTCACCGATGTGCTGAAAAATCTGACTTACAGCTACTTCTTCACCTGCGGTCCTATGCCCATGTTCAAGGCCATCGAAGCCACTGCCACTACCAGCGGCCAGTACAGCTTCGAAGAGCGCATGGGCTGCGGCTTCGGCGCCTGCATGGGCTGCAGTTGCAAGACCAAATACGGCAACAAGCGCATCTGCAAGGATGGCCCTGTGCTGGAACGGGAGGAAATCGTATGGTAAATACCAAGGTTACGCTTTGCGGCATTGAACTGGACAACCCCATCATTCCTGCCTCCGGCACCTTCGGCTTCGGTCAGGAATTCCACGAGTTCTACGACATTAACATTTTAGGCAGCTTCTCCTTCAAGGGCACGACCCGGGAAGCCCGGTTCGGCAACCCCACTCCCAGAATTGCGGAATGTCCCAGCGGCATGCTCAATGCCGTGGGTCTGCAGAATCCCGGCGTGGATCATGTGATCGCCCACGAGCTGCCGGAACTGCGAAAGATCTTCCACAAGCCTGTCATGGCAAACATCTCCGGTTTCTCCGTGGATGAATATGTGGAAGTGGCAGAAAAACTGGGTAAGGAAGCGGGCATCGGCTGGCTGGAAGTGAATATTTCCTGCCCCAATGTCCATGGCGGCGGCATGAGCTTCGGCACCGATCCCAAGGCAGCCCTCGAAGTCACCAAGGCTGTCCGGGCTGTCACCGACAAGCCCATTATCATCAAGCTGAGCCCCAATGTCACGGACATTGTTGCCATTGCAAAAGCCTGTGAAGAAGGCGGCGCCGACGGTGTCAGCCTGATCAACACCCTCATGGGCATGCGCATCAATCCGATGACCCGAAAGCCCATCATTGCCAACACCACCGGCGGCTACTCCGGCCCGGCGGTGTTCCCTGTGGCAGTCCGCATGGTCTGGCAGGTCAGCAAAGCCGTTTCCATCCCCGTGGTGGGTATGGGCGGTGTATCCAGCGCAAAGGATGTCATCGAAATGATGATGGCAGGTGCCACCGCTGTGGAAGTGGGCGCTGCCAACCTCATCGATCCCTTCGCCTGCAAGAAGATCATCGAAGATCTGCCCAAGGTCATGGCAGAATACAAGATTGAAAACCTCACCGATATCATCGGTGCAGCACATTAAGTTTGGAGGAAATGAACTATGGGAAAAGACGTCATCATCGCCTGTGATTTCGCCAGCAAGGAAGCAACCTTCGCATTTCTGGATAAGTTCACCGGCAAAAAGCCCTTCATCAAGATCGGCATGGAACTGTACTACGCCGAAGGCCCCCAGATCGTCCGTGATCTGAAGGCCAGAGGTCACAAGATCTTCCTGGATCTGAAGCTCCACGATATCCCCAACACCGTCAAGAAGTCCATGGCAGTTCTGTCCCGACTGGATGTGGATATGACCAATCTCCACGCTGCCGGCACCAAGGCCATGATGGAAGCCGCTCTGGAAGGTCTGACCCGTCCCGACGGCACCCGTCCCATGCTCATCGCCGTCACCCAGCTGACCTCCACCAGCCCCGAAGCTATGAAGCAGGATCTGCTCATCGATGCTCCCATGGCTGATGTGGTCATGCACTATGCTCAGAACGCCGCGGAAGCCGGTCTGGACGGTGTGGTCTGCTCCCCCCTGGAGGCAGAAGCTGTCCACAATCGCTGCGGGAAGAACTTCGTCACTGTTACTCCCGGTGTCCGCTTCGCCGATGGCGACAAGGGCGATCAGGTCCGCGTTATGACCCCCGAACAGGCAAAGAAGATCGGCTCCGACTACATCGTGGTTGGCCGTCCCATCACCGCAGCAGAAGATCCCGTTGCCGCTTACGAGCGCTGCGTGGCTGAATTCGTAGACTAAATTCCAAAGGAGGATTTTTTGATATGAAAGATGCACACATTGTCATCGCCAAAGACCTGCTGAAGATCAAGGCAGTATTCTTCCGCCCCTGGGAACCCTTCACCTGGGCCAGCGGCATCAAGAGCCCCGTCTACTGCGACAACCGTCTGACCCTGACGGCTCCCGAAGTCCGCAATGATGTGGAAAACGCGCTGGCTGATGTCATCAAAGAAAAGTATCCCGATGTGGATGTGCTGATGGGCACCTCCACCGCCGGTATCGCCCATGCCGCCATCGTCGGCCACATTCTGGGCCTGCCCATGGGTTATGTCCGCTCCGGCAATAAGGATCACGGCCGTCAGAACCAGATCGAAGGCAAGCTGGAACCCGGTCAGAAGGTTGTTGTCGTGGAAGATCTGATCTCCACCGGCGGCAGCTGCATTGAAGTGGTCAATGTTCTCCGGGAAGCCGGCGCAGAAGTGCTGGGCATCGTGTCCATTTTCACCTACGGCATGCAGAAGGGTCTGGACAGACTGGCTGCCGCCAATGTGGAAAACACCAGCCTGACCAACTTCGATGTCATCGCCGAAGTCGCAGCTGAGGAAGGTTACATCCAGTCCGAGGACATTGCGAAGCTGATCCAGTTCCGCAACAACCCCTCTGACGAAAGCTGGATCGGAGGTAACAAGTAATGAGAAGTGTCATTGATATTCTGGATCTCAGCGTAGAAGAGTTGGATCAGCTGGTTGCCAAGGCCGAAGATATTATGGCCAACCCCGGCAAGTATGCCCACAAGTGCGAAGGCAAGAAGCTGGCTACCATGTTCTTTGAACCCTCCACCCGTACCCGTCTGAGCTTCGAAGCTGCCATGTATGAACTGGGCGGCAATGTTCTCAGCGTATCCTCTGCTGCCTCCTCCTCCGCCTCCAAGGGCGAGAGCGTGGCTGATACCGCCAAGATGATCTCCTGCTATGCAGACATCATGGCTATGCGCCACCCCAAAGAAGGCGCACCTCTGGTGGCTGCCATGAATGCCACCATCCCCGTCATCAATGCCGGTGACGGCGGTCACTTCCATCCCACCCAGACTCTGGCTGACCTGCTGACCATCCATTGCGAGAAGGGTCGCTTCAACGATCTGACCATCGGTCTGTGCGGTGACCTGAAGTTCGGCCGTACGGTTCACTCCCTGATTGCTGCCATGTGCCGCTATCACAACATCAAGTTCGTCCTCATCTCCCCCGAAGAACTGAAGCTGCCCAGCTACGTCAAGACCGAGCACATCAAGCCCAGCGGCAAGACCTATGTTCAGACCACCGATCTGGAATCCGTCATGCCCGAGTTGGATGTCCTCTACATGACCCGTGTGCAGAAAGAGCGCTTCTTCAACGAGGAAGATTATCTCCGTCTGAAGGACAGCTACATTCTGACCCCCGAAAAGCTGGCAAAGGCCAAGAAGGATCTGATCATCATGCATCCCCTGCCCCGTGTCAATGAGATCAGCGTGGCTGTGGACAACGATCCCAGAGCCTGCTACTTCAAGCAGGCCCTCTACGGCAAGTTCATGCGTGAGGCTCTGATTCTGAAACTTCTGGAGGTGGAGTAAATGAAAATTGATTCTATTGTCAACGGCATTGTCATCGACCATATTACCGCCGGTCAGGGCATGAAACTGTATAAGCTGCTGCATCTGGACCGTCTGGACTGCTCTGTTGCGATCATCAAGAATGTTCATTCCGGCAAGATGGGCAAGAAGGACATCATCAAGGTCGCTGAAACCGTGGACATCGATATGGATGTCATCGGCTATGTGGACCCCAATGCCACCATCAATATCATCCGTGACGGTGAACTGGTAGAAAAGAAGCAGATCGATCTGCCCGAAAAGCTGGTCAATGTGGTTGCCTGCAAGAACCCCCGCTGCATCACCAGCACCGAGCAGGAACTGCCCAATGTGTTCCTGCTGACCGATAAGAAGAACCGCACCTACCGCTGCCGCTACTGCGAAGCAAAGGCAGAAGGCTGATAACGATTAAAAAACACCGCTCTTTTGAGCGGTGTTTTTCTTTATGTAAAGAACACTTGTACAAGTGCGTAGATCAGCGGTACGGAAACGATGGAAACCAAGGTGGAGATCAGCACCATGCTGGCGCCGGAGGGGCATTCCTCTCCGTAGGCAGCCGGGAAAATGACCACATTCATGCCGCAGGGGCTGGAATAGGTCATGGCCATCATAGTAGCCAGCATCAAAGGTGCTTTGAAGACCAACAATACTGCCAGATAAATGCAGGGCATGGCCAGCAGCCGCCAAGCGGTGTAGAGATAGACCCGCAGTTCACCAAAGACCTTGGTGAAGGAGTAATCTGCCAGAGAATAACCGGTCATCAGCAAGGCAACGGGTACATAGCAGTTCTTCAGATCGCTGACGGTGTTCAAAATGGGTACAGGCATCCAGTTTTTTGCCCCCAGAACGCCCAAAGTCATACCGATGAGCAAGGCCATAAAGGTGGGATTGATACACTTTTTGATGTTCTGCCACAGGGAAGTTTTTCCATGGGATGGCTGCAGTTGGGCAATCCCCCAGGAATAGGTCAGAACGCTGGCTGTAAATTGAAACAGGCTGTACTGAAACAGGCCGGCTGTCCCAAAGAATGCCAGCATCAGGGGCGTACCTACGGCACCGGAGTTGGGAATGGACAATGCATAGCGGTAAACACCCTGTTCATAGGCATTACCCTTGGCAAACAGTTTGGAAGTCGGATAGGAAAGGCCGATGGTAACCAGGCAGAACGCACCGCCGATCAGCACCAGAGGCGCATATTGCGCCAAACTGTCCAGCCGACACTCCACAATACCTGTATAGAGGTTCAGAGAAGGCAACAGCAGCAGGGTCACAAGGCGTGACAGGACCTGCTCCGCCGCATGGGGGATCAGTTTTAACCGGTTGCAGCCATAGCCCAGCGCCACAAACAGCAGAAGCTGCGCCATTTTTTCAAATGTCATCAAAAAGGTTTCCAGCATCATCTCAACCTCTGATCTGTTTCATTTTACTGTTCTCCCGATGATTATAGCACTTTATGTCAAAACTGCAAGACAAAAAAGCAGCGATTTTCCGCAGAAAATCGCTGCCTTTTGATTGTTTTTACTTGCTGTTGGCGGTGGAGCGCAGGGTCACATCGTGATAGCCGCCTTCCACAATGGAAGTGGCGGAAACCAGGGTGATCTTGGCATCGCGCTGCAGGCCGGGAATGGTGATGACACCGCAGTTGCCCATGGTGGACTTGACCTTGTAGAGGGACTTCTCCACATTGTCATGGAGAGAGCCGGCATAGGTGACGTAGGAGTCCACGCCCTCTTCAAAGCTCAGACCGGTCTTGCCGCCCAGATCGTACCGCTGCCAGTTTCTGGCGCGGTTGGAGCCTTCGCCCCAGTACTCCTTCACATAGGAGCCGTTGATCATCAGCTTCTGGGTGGGAGATTCGTCGAAGCGGGCAAAGTAACGGCCCAGCATCATGAAATCAGAGCCCATGGCCAGAGCCAGGGTCATGTGATAGTCATGGACGATACCGCCATCGGAGCACAGGGGGATATAGATGCCGGTTTCGGCGAAGTATTCGTCACGGGCCTGGGCCACTTCAATGACAGCAGTGGCTTGACCGCGGCCAATGCCCTTCTGCTCACGGGTGATGCAGATGGATCCGCCGCCGATGCCGATCTTCACGAAGTCTGCACCGGCCTTTGCCAGACACAGGAAGCCTTCTCTGTCGACCACGTTGCCTGCGCCGACCTTGACGGAGTCGCCGTAGGTATCGCGGATCCACTTCAGTGCCTTCTCCTGCCAGCAGGAGTAGCCTTCGGAGGAGTCCAGACACAGGACGTCCGCACCGGCTTCCACCAGAGCAGGCACGCGCTCGGCATAGTCACGGGTGTTGATACCGGCGCCGACCATGTAGCGCTTCTGGCTGTCCAGCAGTTCCAGAGGATTGTGCTTGTGACGGTCGTAGTCCTTACGGAAGACAAAATACTTCAGATGATCGTTCTTGTCCACGATGGGCAGGGCGTTCAGCTTGTGATCCCAGATGATATCATTGGCCTGCTTCAGAGTGGTGTCCTCGGAGCCGACAATCAGCTTTTCTCTGGGAGTCATGAACTCGGTGACCTTCTCTTCGCCGGTCATACGGCTGACGCGGTAGTCGCGGCCGGTGACGATGCCCAGCAGCTTGCCGGTGGCAGTGCCGTCATCGGTGACAGGCATGGTGGAGAAGCCCTTTTCTTCCTTCAATGCCAGAACATCGTTGAGGGTCATTTCGGGCTTCAGGTTTGCGCCGGATACCACAAAGCCTGCCTTATAGTTTTTGACACGGGCAACCATCGCAGCCTCGGATTCGATGGACTGAGAGCCGAAGATGAAGGACAGACCGCCCTCTTTTGCCAGAGCCACAGCCAGCTTATCATCGGAAACGGACTGCATGATGGCGGAAACCAGAGGAATGTTCAGCATGATGGGGCTTTCTTCGCCCTTTTTGAACTTGACCAGAGGCGTCCGCAGGCTGACATTGGCGGGAACACACTCTTCAGAGGTGTAACCCGGCACCAGCAGGTACTCACTGAAAGTATGGGAAGGCTCGGAATAATAATGGGCCATGATCGTTTCCTCCTAAGAATTATTTAAAGTATTTCACTGCGCTGCGGAACATGCCCATTTCAAATTCGCCGGGGATGTTCTTGTACAGATGCTTGCCGATACGCTCGGAGTGGCCCATCTTACCCAGAACTCTGCCGTCGGGAGAAGTGATGCCCTCGATGGCGTACAAAGAGCCGTTGGGGTTGAAGGCAGTGTCCATGGTGGGCATACCGTTCAGATCCACATACTGGGTAGCGATCTGACCGTTTTCAGCCAGCTTGCGGATCACATCTTCGGGAGCCACGAAGCGGCCTTCGCCATGGGAGATGGGCACGGAGAAGATCTGACCAACCTGGGTTTCAGTCAGCCAGGGGGACTTGTTGGTGCAGATGCGGGTCTGCACGATGCTGGACTGGTGACGGCCAATGGT
The DNA here is from genome assembly GCA_045589035.1 of Candidatus Avilachnospira sp. Classification (GTDB taxonomy): domain Bacteria; phylum Bacillota; class Clostridia; order Oscillospirales; family Oscillospiraceae; genus Avoscillospira. The sequence goes on from JAZNFJ010000040.1 coordinate 9,293, forward strand.
GTTGTAGGTCAGAGTGGGGCAGTTTTCGTCGGCATCGACGATCTTACCGAAGGGCACCAGACCCAGCTTGATCAGCGCCTGGAAGCCGTTGCAGATACCGGCCATCAGACCGTCTCTCTGCTCCAGCAGCTTAGTGACTTCTTCGCGGACAGCCGCATTGCGGAAGAAGGCGGTGATGAACTTACCGGAGCCATCGGGCTCGTCGCCGCCGGAGAAACCGCCGGGAACGACGATCATCTGGCTTTCGGCAATGGCCTTGGCAAAGCGGTCGGCACTTTCGGCAACCTGAGAAGCATCCAGATTGCGGATGACGAGAATTTCGGCATCGCCGCCGGCTTCGATGACGGCGCGGGCAGTATCAAACTCGCAGTTAGTGCCGGGGAAGACGGGAATCAATGCCTTGGGCTTGGCGCACTTCACAGCAGGTGCTGCGGTGCAGCCTGCGGTATAGGCGAAGGTTTCCAGCTTGCTTTCCGCAGGTGCCTTGGTGGCATAGACCTTTTCCAGAACGCTGTCGTTCAGCTGCAGCAGTTCTGCCACGGAAACGGTTTCGCCGCAGAGGGTGATATTGCCGTCATTGGTGGTGACGCCCAGCTTCACAGCGCAATCCACATCCTCGGTCAGCTCTGCCACGATCATGCCGGGGGCATTGTCGTACCAGGGGGCATCGGTAGCCTCGGCCTTGAAGCCTACGCCGTTGCCGAAGGACATCTTCATAACAGCTTCTGCCACGCCGCCGGCTTCCACAGCCCATGCGGCCTTGACCTTGCCGTTCTGAGCCAGATCATGGAAGCATTCCCATGCGTCCTTATGACCGTCATAGTCGCTGAGATCGGCAGTACCGAAGAGGTAGACGGGATTACCGGCTGCCTTGAACTCAGTGGAGAGCACATCGCCTGCCTTGGCGGGAGCGATGGCAAAGGAGATCAGTGTGGGAGGCACATCCATATCCAGGAAAGAGCCGGACATGGAGTCCTTGCCGCCGATGGCAGCGGCTTCCAGACCCAGCTGTGCTTCCAGCGCACCAAGCAGTGCCTTGAAGGGCTTGCCCCAGCGCTGGGGTTCCTGACGGAGCTTTTCGAAGAACTCCTGCAGGGTCAGATAGGCTTTCTTGTAGTCTGCACCGGCAGCGACGATCTTAGCCATAGAAGTGATGATGCTGGCCTGTGCACCGGTATAGGGATCGGCGGACATCCAGTCGGCATCGAAGCCCCAAGCCATGATGCTGGCCTGATCGGTGGTCTGACCGGGTTCTACGGGGAACAGGGCGGCCATAGCCTGCGCGGGGGTCCGCTGGGTCTTGCCGCCGAAGGGCATCAGCACAGAACCGGCACCGATGGAGCCATCAAAGCGCTCCACCAGACCACGGCGGCTGGCGAACTTCAGATCGGAAGCGATCTGCTTCAGGCTGCCTTCCTTGACGGCGGCAGGCTTCTTGGTATCGGTGGCAGGGACCTTGGCGGTCTTGACTGCACCGTTGGTGTTGAGGAATTCTCTGCTGAGGTTTGCGATGGTCTGACCCTGCCAGGTCATGACCATACGGGGGCTTTCCGTGACCACTGCCACCCGGTAGGCCTCCAGATTTTCCTTTTCGGCTGCGGCAATGAACTTGTCTGCATCGGCGGGGTCGACCACCACTGCCATGCGCTCCTGGCTCTCGGAAATGGCCAGTTCGGTACCGTCCAGACCGTTGTACTTCTTGCGGACAGCATCCAGATCGATCTGCAGACCGTCTGCCAGTTCACCGATGGCAACGGAAACACCGCCTGCACCGAAGTCGTTGCAGCGCTTGATCAGACGGGTCACTTCGCCGTCACGGAACAATCTCTGAATCTTGCGTGCCTCGGGGGCATTGCCCTTCTGGACTTCGGAAGCCATGGTGGTCAGGGACTTCATATTGTGGCTCTTGGAGGAGCCGGTAGCACCGCCGATGCCGTCACGGCCGGTACGGCCGCCCAGCAGGACGACCACATCGCCGGGTGCGGGCACTTCACGGCGGACATGGTCCGCAGGAGCAGCACCGACCACAGCGCCGCACTCCAGACGCTTGGCAATGTAGCCGTCATGGTAGACTTCCGCCACATGGCCGGTGGCCAGACCGATCTGGTTGCCGTAGGAGGAATAGCCTGCGGCAGCGGTGGTGGCCAGCTTCTTCTGGGGCAGCTTGCCGGGAGTGGTATCTGCAAAGGAAACACGGGGATCGCCGCCGCCGGTGACGCGCATGGCCTGATGGACATAGACACGGCCGGACAGAGGATCGCGGATACAGCCGCCGATACAGGTGGCAGCGCCGCCGAAGGGTTCGATTTCCGTGGGATGGTTGTGGGTTTCGTTCTTGAACATCAGGAGCCAATCCTGCTCCTTGCCGTCCACGGTGGCGGGAACATGGATGGAACAGGCGTTGATTTCTTCAGATTCGTCCAGTTCCGGCAGCTTGCCCTGCTTCTTCAGGACCTTGGTGCCGATGGTAGCCAGATCCATGAGGGTCTGGGGACGCTTGGCAGCCTTTTCTTCGCCGTAAACTTCCACTCTGGAAGCCAGATACTTTTCATAGGAGGCCTTCACGGCTTCGTCGGCGATCTCCACATCCTTCAGATGGGTGGAGAAGGTGGTGTGACGGCAGTGGTCAGACCAGTAGGTATCCACCAGACGGACTTCGGTGATGGTGGGGTCTCGCTTTTCGTCATCCCGGAAGTAAGCCTGCAGGAATTTCAGATCGTCCAGATCCATGGCAAGACCCAGCTCTTCCAGCAAAGCGGACAGACCGGCTTCCTCCAGCTTGGTGAAGCCTTCCAGAGTGCGGACCATTTGAGGAACGGCATACTCCCGTTCCAGAGTAGCGGGCTTTTCCATGGAAGCCTCGCGGCTTTCCACAGGGTTGATCAAATAGCCCTTGATCTTTTCCAGATCGGCATCGGACAGCTTACCTTCCAGCAGATAGACCTTGGCATGATTGACCAGAGGACGCTCCACACCTGCCATCAGCTGGATACACTGGGCGCAGGAATCGGAACGCTGGTCAAACTGACCGGGCAGAGCTTCCACGGCCACACGGCTATGGACACTCTTGGGTTCGGGGAAGGTTTCATCATAAGTAACGTCCACCTGAGGCTCGGAGAACACCGTGGCCTTGGCAGCTTCATAGACCGCAGGATCGATGTGCTCCACATCATAGCGGTTGAGAATGCGGACACCTTCCAGAGCGGTGATGCCCAGGAAGCCCCGCAGATCGCTCAAGAGATTGGCAGCTTCGGGAGAAAGGCCGGGGCGCTTCTCCACAAAAATACGATATACCATCAGTTGCTCTCCTTTCCCGCAGCCAGAGCTCTCTGTCCGATATCCCGGCGGCAGTAGGCATTTTCAAAATGAATGTTTCCGGCCAGCTTGTAAGCGCCGTCGATGGCGGCCTGCAGGCTCTCGCCTACTGCCACAGCACCCAGCACGCGTCCGCCGTTGGTGACGATCACGCCGTCCTTCTTGGCTGCACCGGCCACATAAATGGCTTCATTTTCCTTGGTTTCAGGGAGGGTCATGGGGAAGCCCTTCTCGTAAGCTTCGGGATAACCCTTGGATGCCAGAACCACGCAGCAGGCATGGGCATCCTTGAATTTCACTTCGATCTGATCCAGTGTACCGGCGGCAACGGCTTCCATAACGGTCAGCAGATCGCCATCCAGCAGAGGCAGGACCACCTGGGTTTCGGGATCGCCGAAACGGCAGTTATATTCAATGACCTTGGGGCCATTGGGTGTCAGCATCAGGCCGAAATACAGGCAGCCGGCAAAGGGTCTGCCTTCGGCAGCCATGGCGCGGATAGTGGGCAGGAAGATTTTTTCCATGCACTCTTCGGCAATGGCTTCGGTGTAGTAGGGGTTGGGAGCGACGGTACCCATACCGCCGGTGTTCAGACCTTCATCGTTGTCCAGGGCACGCTTGTGGTCCATGGAAGAAACCATGGGAACCAAAGTCTTGCCGTCGGTGAAGGACAGAACGGACACTTCCGGACCGGTGAGGAACTCTTCGATGACCACGGTGGTGCCGCTGGCACCGAACTTGCCGCCTGCCATCATATCTGTGACGGCCTGCTTGGCTTCTTCTCTGGTCTGGGCGATGATGACGCCCTTGCCCAATGCCAGACCGTCGGCCTTGACCACCGTGGGGATGGGAGCGGTTTCCAGGTAAGTCAGCGCCTTGTCCAGCTCCGTAAAGATCTCGTAGGCAGCCGTGGGGATGCCGTATTTCTTCATCAGATCCTTGGAGAAAGCCTTGCTGCCTTCGATAATAGCAGCGGCCTTGTTGGGACCGAAGCAAGGAATGCCAATGGCATTGAGGGCATCGACAGCGCCCAGCACCAGAGGATCATCCGGTGCGACCACGGCGAAATCAATGGCATGTTCCTTTGCAAATTCCACCTGCGCGGGAATGTCCTTTGCGCCGATGTTCACACAGACGGCATCCTGTTCCATGCCGGCATTGCCGGGCAGGGCATAGATGACTTCCGCCTTGGGATTTTCCTTCAGTTTTTTGATAATGGCATGCTCGCGGCCGCCGCCGCCAATGACCATAATGTTCAAAGGGGATTCCTCCTTCGAAGGCTTTATTTTGAAAGTTCCTCGGCTACCAGCTCGGCAGCCTTGGGCAGCAGGACCCATTCGGCCTGCTCCATGACTCTGCGCTGCAATACTTCCGGTGTGTCACCGGGAAGAATGTCCACAGCCTTCTGGGCAATGATTCTGCCGCCGTCGGGCACTTCGTTGACGAAGTGTACCGTTGCGCCGGTGACTTTCACACCGTACTTGAGGGCTTCTTCATGGACACGCAGTCCGTAATAACCCTCGCCGCAGAAGCTGGGGATCAGGGACGGATGGATGTTCAAAATCCGCTCCGGCCACTTGGATGTAAAATCAGCGGACAGGATCTTCAAAAAGCCTGCCAGCACGATCATCTGGATGTTTCGCTCCTCCAGAGCCGCCTGCAGCTTGCTTTCAAAGTCCTTTCCCGTGATGACCAGACCCTCCACGCCGAAATTCTCGGCACGGGTCAGGGCATAGGCCCCTTCCTTATTGGAAACCACCAAAGCGATCTCTCCATGAGGGATCTGACCGGCTTTCTGGGCATCCAGCAATGCCTGCAGATTGGTGCCGCCGCCGGAAACCAGCACGGCAATCTTCGTCTTTACCACAGGACCACCTTTTCCTCACCGGCAATGATCTCGCCCAGAATGTAGGCATCCTCGCCATTGGCGCGGAGGGTTTCCAGGGCGGTTTCCACATCTTCCTTGGCCACCACGATGCTCATGCCGACACCCATGTTGAAGGTGTTGAACATATCATGGCGGGTGATATTGCCGGTCTTGGCAATGAGATCGAAGATGGGCAGCACCTTCACATCATCATAGGCGATCTTGGCGCACAGACCGTCGGGAATGCTTCTGGGAATGTTCTCAAAGAAGCCGCCGCCGGTGATATGGGAGATGCCCTTGACCTGCACCTTCTCCAGCAGAGCCAGAACAGGCTTCACATAGATGCGGGTGGGAGTCAGCAGGGTCTCGGCAACGGTCTTGCCGCCCAGTTCTTCCTTGGCTTCGTAGAGGGCGGGGTCGTTGTTATCGATATTGAACACCTTGCGGCACAGGGAGAAGCCGTTGGAGTGGATACCGGTGGAGGGCAGTGCAATGACCACATCACCGGCAGCCATCTTGGTATTGTCGATGACCTTCTTCTTATCCACGATACCCACGGCAAAGCCTGCCAGATCATACTCTTCCACAGGCATCATGCCGGGATGCTCGGCAGTTTCGCCGCCGATGAGGGCAGCACCGGACTGGACACAGCCCTCTGCCACGCCTGAAACGATCTCCGCGATCTTCTCCGGGATGTTCTTGCCGCAGGCAATGTAATCCAGGAAAAACAGAGGCTTTGCGCCCACGCAGATAATATCGTTGACGCACATGGCAACGGCATCGATACCGATGGTGTCATGCTTGTCCATGAGAATAGCCATTTTCACCTTGGTGCCGCAGCCATCGGTACCGGAAACCAGCACAGGCTCTTCCATGCCGGCAAGGTTCAGACCAAAGCAGCCGCCGAAGCCGCCCACATCATCCAGGCAGCCTTCGTTCTTGGTGCGGCCGATATGCTTCTTCATCAGCTCCACAGCCTTGTAGCCGGCGGTGATATCCACACCGGCTGCTGCGTAAGCTTCGCTGTAACTGTTTTTCATCGGGGAATACTCCTCTCTTACTCTTTTCCGGTCCAGCAATAGGTGCAGACCAGTTCCCGATCCAGACCGATGGCCTCCAGCATACCGTCCAAAGACTGGTAGCCCAGAGAATCAAAGCCCATTTCCTCGCAGATATGGCGGAGCATACACTTGCCGCGCTCCGTCTTTGCATCTGCGTACTCTTCCATATGTTGGAAGCCCTCTTCGCCTTCCAGCGCCAAAATGGTCTTGCGGCCGATCAGTTCATTCTCCGATTTGCTTCTGGAAAAATTGATATACTTACAGCCGTAGAGAATGGGCGGGCAGGCAGAACGCATATGCACTTCCTTGGCACCGCTGCCGTAGAGGAAATCTACCGTTTCCCGCAGCTGAGTGCCGCGGACGATGGAATCATCGATCAGCAGCAGCTTTTTGCCGTCGATCAGCTCCGGGACGGGAATCTGCTTCATTTTCGCCACCTGATTGCGGACTGCCTGATTGGTAGGCGTAAAGGAACGGGACCAGGTGGGAGTATATTTGACAAAGGGTCTGGCAAAGGGCTTGTGGCTGTGGTTGGCATAGCCGATGGCATGAGGAATGCCGCTGTCCGGCACACCTGCCACATAGTCCACATCGGGCATATTCTCCCCTTCGTCACGGGCCATGATCTCACCGTTCTTGTAGCGCATGACCTCCACATTGACGCCCTCATAGTTGGAGTTGGGATAGCCGTAATAAGCCCACAGGAAGGCGCAGATCTTCATCTTCTCACCGGGAGGGGACAGCTGTTCAAAGCTGTCAGCCGTCATTTTGACGATCTCGCCGGGACCCAGCTCATAGAAGTCATCATAGCCCAGCTTGTGATAGGTGAAAGACTCGAAGGACACGCAGTAGCCATCGTCATTCCTGCCCACCTGCAGAGGCAGGCGGCCCATTTTGTCACGGGCGGCGATGAGGCCATCGGGTGTCAAAATCAGAATGGTGGCAGTGCCGTCGATGATGTCCTGGGCATAGCGGATGCCTTCCACCAGAGAGTCTTTTTTGTTGATGAGGGATGCCAGCAGTTCCGTCTGATTGACCTTGCCGGAGGACATGGCCATGAACTGATGGGTGTGGTCGGCAAAGACCTTTTCCACCAGTTCTTCGTCATTGTGGATCACACCCACAGTGCCGATGGCATACATGCCCAGATGGGAGCGGACCAGCAGGGGCTGGGGATCTGTATCGCTGATACAGCCAATACCGCTGGTACCCTTGAACTTCCCAAGGTCGTTTTCAAACTTGGTACGGAAGGCCACATTTTCAATACTGTGGATCTGCCGCTGGAAGCCCTTTTCCGTATCATAGATGGCCATACCGCCCCGGCGGGTACCCAGATGGGAATGATAGTCCGCGCCGAAGAAGATGTCCAGAACGCAGTCTTTTTTGGAGACTGCACCAAAGAAACCACCCATTGTTTACTCCTTAGATATTGCGGATTTTATGCAAAGAACAGCTTGTTCAGGGTCATGGGATCGACATATTCGCCGTCCTTGTAAACACGCATGTTGCCGGAAGCCACTTCGTCAATGAGCATGACGGAGCCGTCGGGTGCGTAGCCGAACTCGAACTTGATGTCATACAGTTCCATGCCCTTGGCAGCCAGATCGTCAGCCACGATCTTGGTGATCTTCTGGGTCATGTCCTTCAGATCCTCATACTGCTTGTCGGTCATGACGCCGATGGCGACCAGAGCATCCTTGGTGATCAGGGGATCGCCCTTGGCATCGTCCTTCAGAGTGGCTTCCACATAGGAGGGCAGATCGGCGCCGGTTTCGATCAGATCGCCGTAGCGGCGGATGAAGGAGCCCACAGCCTTATTGCGGCAGATGACTTCCAGACCCTTGCCGAAGACCTTTGCGGGGAGGACTTCCATGGTGGTGTCTTCCAGGTTGGCGGAAACATAGTGGGTCTTGATGCCGGCGGCATTGATCTTCTCAAAGAAGTAGATGGACATACGCAGGTTCACATCGCCCACGCCGTCGATGGTCAGGCCGACAGAATTTTCACCGGGATCGAACACGCCGTCCTTGCCGGTGCAGTCATCTTTGAACTTCAGCAGGCAGTTGCCGTTTTCCAGAGCGAAAACATCCTTGGTCTTGCCGGTGTAAATGAGCTTCTTTTCCATAATTTATTACCTCCGTCTTAATGACAAAAAATTAACCGTTGAACTGTGCTTCCAGGGCTGCGTTCTTTTCCAGCACCTTCCTGGAGTCTGCATCCCGCTTGGCCTGCAGCTTTGCGGCCAGGTCTGCATCCTCGATGGCAAGCATCTGTATAGACAACAAAGCGGCATTGACAGCGCCGTTAATGGCCACGGTAGCAACAGGAATGCCGGAAGGCATCTGTACCGTGGAAAGGAGCGCATCAATACCGTCTAAATTCGTGGATTTTACAGGGATGCCGATGACGGGCAGGGTGGTGTTGGCAGCCAGAGCGCCTGCCAGATGGGCAGCCATACCGGCGGCAGCAATGATCACACCGATGCCGTTTTCCCGTGCGTGCATGGCAAAATCTCTTGCCTCCACAGGAGTTCTGTGGGCAGAGTAGACATGGACTTCCACAGGCACTTCGAACTGCTTCAAAGTGTCGATGGCTTTCTGCACCACGGGCAGATCGCTGTCACTTCCCATAATGATACCGACTTTTCTCATTCCGTACCTCCATAGACTAAAAATGGCCTTTGACAAAGATGAAAAAATACCGACTTTTTTCACTCTATTTTTCCTCTTCCACTTTATCATAAAAGCCGTCTATTCACAAGGCGCAAGTTCTTAGATTATCCCCAATTTTTACGAATGGCACTTGTGCGTTTTGCACATAGTTTTTGCAACTTTTTGCAAAAGTAGCATAAAAGAACCTACGGAGCTTAAAATGTCCGCAGGTTCTGTTGGTTTTTACAGTTGGATAAACAGACTCAGCACCACGGAGATCAATCCGCAGACACCGATGGCGATGGAACTGACCGCACCCTGAATCTCACCCATTTCTCTGGCACGGGTGGTGCCGAGAGCATGGCTGCAGGCGCCGGTGGCCAGACCCTGTGCAACGGGGTCCTTGATGCCGAACCACTTGGAGAACAATGGCGCGCACAATGCACCGGTGACACCGGCAATCATCACGGCAAAGGCTGCAATGGCAGCCAATCCGCCGTGGCTTTCGGCAATGCTCAGTGCAATGGGTGTGGTGCAGCTTTTTGGCATGAGGGCAGCAGAAACCGCCTGATCCACCCCAAACACATGGCAAAGCCCCAGAACGGATACGATACTGGTCACACTGCCTGCAAAGCAGCCCGCCAGCACGGGGATGAAATACTCCTTCAAAACGGCTCTCTGGTTATAAATACCCAATGCCAGCAATGCCGTCACAGGGCCGAGCATCATCTGGACGATGCTGCCGCCCTTGGCAAACCATTCATAGGGAAGATCCAGCAGCAAAATGACCGACACGGACAAAATGACCGCAATCAGCAGGGGGTTCGCCAGCAGCCATTTGGTCTTTTTCTGCACCCACACACCCACCAGGTAGGTGGCAATGCACAAAACGATGCCGAAATAATGGGTGTTAAAAATGGCCTCCATCATTTTGCCACCTTCTTTCTCATGAGCCGCACAGTCAGCTGCACCACATGACCTGCCACAAAGAACACCACAGGGGTGGTGACAAAGCAGATGATGAGAATGGCCCAGATATTATCCAGCAGCACATCCACATACTCCAGCACACTGACACAGGCAGGGATAAAGTACATGGCCATGGTGCCCAGCAGGAAATTGGAGGTCTGCTGCAGATGACTGGGCTTCAGCACCTTGGTGCAGAGCAAAATCAGCAGCAGGATCATGCCGATGACGCTGGCAGGAAAGGTGAAGGGCAAAACCGCAGAGATACCCTCCGAAGCCAGACAGATGGCAAAAATCACACAAATTTGGGAAATGACAGCCATAAATATTCTCGCTTTCTAAAAGCCTTCCCCTTGAGGGGAAGGTGGCATTTGCAAAGCAAATGACGGATGAGGTGTGTGCAGGCAGTATCGATACCTACACCTCATCAGCTTCACTTCGTTCAGCAGCTTCTCCTCAAGGAGAAGCCTTGTTACAGAACCGTCTGTTCGTTGATGATCAGTTTAAACTCCAGACCCAGTTTTTCCGCCGCTTTACGGCACAAAGTCATGCGCTGGAGGAAAATTTCAAAATAGTCCATAATGGAGCCGTACTTGGTATCAATATGCATTTTCAGTTTGATATTGGTCCGGTCCGTATTGATCTTCAGCACCGCCTGTTTGACGGAATAGTTGACCCGGTCGTGAATATCAAAGGTGGTCTTATCCTCATTGCGGACACGGCTGCGGCGAACATCGGATTTATCCGCCAGGATCAGAGCCGCGGCAATATCATCCACCGGCACACCGGTGCCCTCATCGTGGTTGCCGATGGCGCAGACCACCGTAGCCAGATCTGCCGGGGACATATCCATATCCTTCAAAATCTGGAAGGCCATGACCGCACCGGACTGGGAATGGTCTGCCCGGTTGACCAGATTGCCGATGTCATGGAGAAATCCGGCGATTTTCGCCAGTTCCACCTCGTGTTCGGAATGTCCTGTGGTCTGCAGAATGTAGCCGGCAGTTTCCGCCACCTTGGTCACATGGGCAAAGCTGTGCTCCGTATATCCCAGAACCGCCAGGGATGCATCCGCCTTCTCAATATAGGTGCGGATCTCCGGATTTTTCTTCAGTTCTTCAAAGGTTACCATATCCATTCCTCCTGATGCACTCAGTTTATGTGAGTTTTCCTCCAAAGTCAAGGTTTTGCCGTTGACTTTAGAGTCATATCCGACTAAAATAATACCGACTTTTGCATTTTACTCCTTCGGAGGTCTGAATATGACAGAACATCGCCCTATTCCCGAACTGTTCGGCACTTTGGTTTTCCATGAAGATGCCATGGAAAAATATGTGGAAAAGGAAGCCTTTGCCGCATGGAAGCAGTGCCTGAAGGACGGCACCCATCTGCGACTGGAAACCGCCAATGCCATTGCCGACGGCATGAAGGAATGGGCCATGGAACACGGTGCCACCCACTACACCCACTGGTTCCAGCCCATGACCGGTTTTACTGCCGAAAAGCATGACAGTTTTCTGACACCTGCCGGAAACGGCAAGATTCTCATGGAGTTCAGCGGAAAAAATCTGGTCCGCGGTGAGGCAGATGCCTCCTCCTTCCCTT
>JAZNFJ010000041.1:0-13070 GCA_045589035.1 Candidatus Avilachnospira sp.
GCCGCCGGTGCCGCCGTCGCCGCCATCGGGACCGCCCTGTGCGACGAACTTTTCCCGGTGGAAGGCTACAGCACCGTTGCCGCCGTTGCCGGCCTTGACGGAGATTTTTACTTTATCTACAAACATATTTATACCTCAAGAGCGTGTGTTCTCTATGGTTTGCATCAAAAAGGATTTTATCCAAAAGAAAAAGGGCGCTGCAAATGCAACACCCTTTTTTGGCAAATTACTGCTCAGCGTACACAGAGCACTTCTTGCGATCCTTGCCCATGCGCTCGAACTTGACCTTACCGTCAATCAGAGCGAACAGGGTATCATCGCTGCCGATACCGACATTGGTACCGGGATGAATGTGCGTACCTCTCTGGCGAACCAGGATGTTGCCGGCCAGAACGAACTGACCGTCTGCGCGCTTCACACCCAGACGCTTGGACTCGGAGTCACGACCGTTCTTGGTGGAGCCGCCGCCCTTCTTGTGGGCGAAGAACTGGAAGCTGATCTTCAGCATGCTATTGCACCTCCATAACTTCGATATAATCAGGATATTGGTCCCGCAGCTCACAGAGGGTGAGCATCATGCCTGTCAGAACTGCCTGTACGGCATCTTCGTCCTCACAGGTTGCGGGGAGAGTCAAGGTGATCCGGGCCTCTTTCTCATTCACCTTGGTTTTGCAGCGGTTACCCAGCACATCGGAAATGGTGCACTCGGCAAACTGCACAGCGGTGGAAACAGCGGCACAGACGATGTCCGCACCTTCTTCTGCGTAACCGCTATGGCCCGACACGGTAAATCCGGAGATTCTACCGTCTTGATCGAAAAATTCTACTCTGGTCATGGATTACACAGAGATCTTTTCGATCTGCACCTTGGTGTAAGGCTGACGATGGCCCTGCTTGGACTTGGAGTCCTTCTTGGCACGGAACTTGATGACGGTGATCTTCTTGCCCTTGCCGTTCTTCAGAACCTTAGCTGCCACGGAAGCACCGGAAACAACGGGAGCGCCGAACTTGGAGTTCTCGCCGTCCAGGACTGCCAGCACCTGATCGAAGGTCACGGTGGTATCGGCTTCAGCGTTCAGCTTTTCAATGAAGAGAATGTCGCCTTCCTTGACGCTGTACTGCTTGCCGCCAGTCACGATAACTGCCTGCATTTCATTTGCACCTACCTTTTTTGTAGACTCGCTCTGGAGGTGTGAGGGCATACCTCAACTTCTACCTCTTCGACGCGGCTTTCCTATTATAGCAGAGGGATATGACTATGTCAAATGGTTTTTTCCTGTTTTTCGCATTTTTTCTCTGCTTTTTCACGGCATTTTTCCAAAGCCGCAGGGGTATCGCAGTCTAAAAGTTCCGCAGAAGGCACTTCCAACAGCCGCAGCCGGTCCGGATGGGCTTTAATGACCGCTCCGCCGCCCGTATCCCCTTCCAACGCAGCCAGTTCCGGAAACAAATCTTTGGGAAACAAGACAGGATTTCCCCGTTTTCCTTCGGCAGCAGCGGCATGGATGCAGGTTGGCTCTTTTACGAAGGCTTCTGCCAGCCGATGAAAAGTTTCTTTGGATAAAAGAGGCTGGTCCGCTGTGGAAAAGACCACACCGTCACAATCTCCCATGGCTGCCAGACCAAGACAGATGGTTTGGCTGACACCCAGTTCCGGATTCTCATTTTTCACAGGCAAAAATCCTATTGTTTCTGCCTGTTTCTCTATGGATTCATAGCCTGTGACCACGGCAGTCCGGTCAAATAAGCCTTCTGCCGCCTCCATCACATATACAAACAAGGGCTTTCCCAGAAAATCCTGCAAAAGCTTGTTTTCTCCGAAGCGGCTGGATGCTCCCGCCGCCATAATTACACATCCCAGTTTCATGGCTTCTCTCCATCAAATGCGGTTTTGCACACTTTCCAGTATAAACCCTCTCTATGCCTGCCGTCAACGATGGTTTTTGTTAATTTTGTATAATTTTTTCCTTTTTCATTTTTCTGTTCTGTACCTTTTCCATATAGATGTGTTATAATACAAAATAATAAAGGAGGGATTCTCATGAGTGCCGTTGGCAAGAGTATCATCCGCGTAGACGCATATGACAAAGTCACAGGCCGTGCCAAATACACCGATGACCTGTGTGATAAGAGCGCATTGGTCGCCAAGATCGTCCATTCCACCATTGCCCATGGCTGGGTCAACTCTGTGGACATCTCCGAGGCCATGAAAGTCCCCGGTGTGGTAAAGATCGTCACCTGCTACGATGTGCCGGAACACACCTTCCCCACCGCCGGTCACCCCTGGAGTCTGGACGAGAGTCATCAGGATGTGGCTGACCGCCATCTGCTGAACCGCCATGTCCGTTTCTATGGCGATGACATTGCTGTGGTCATCGCAGAGGACGAAGTTGCCGCCGCCAAGGCCGCCAAACTGGTGAAGCCGGACTATGAAGAATATGAATTCATGCTCAATGTGGAAGACGCCATGAAAGAAGGCGCTCCCCTGATCCACCGTAACTGCCCCGGTAACATCCGAAACCACACCCAGTATCGCAGAGGCGATCTGCAGAAAGCCATTGAAGAGCCGGGTCTGATCAAAGTGGAAGGCTGGTACGAAACGCCTACGGTGCAGCATTGCCACATTGAAAACCACATCTGCTATGCCCACATGGAAGCCGGACGAATCATCGTCACCTCTTCCACCCAGATCCCTCACATTGTCCGCCGCTGCTGCGGTCAGGCATTGGGCATTCCCTGGGGCAAGATCCGCATCGTCAAGCCCTACATCGGCGGCGGCTTCGGCAACAAGCAGGATGCTCTCTACGAGCCTTTGTGCGCTTTCCTCACCACCCAGGTGGGCGGTCGGCTGGTGAAGCTGGACAACAGCCGGGAGGAAACTTTTGTCAACACCCGTGTCCGTCACGCCCTGCGCACCCATATTATTTCATGGGTTCGACCCGACGGCTCTTTTGCCGGCAGAAAGATTGAGGTCTTCTCCAATCAGGGTGCTTATGCCTCCCACGGTCACGCCATTGCCGCCAAGGGCCTCAACTGCTTCCCCCACATGTATCCCTGCGACAATGTGGACGGTGATGCATGGACAGTCTACACCAACCGCCCCACTGCCGGTGCCATGCGCGGCTACGGCATCCCTCAGGCCATGTTCGCCGCCGAAAGCCATATCGATGACATCGCAAAGGCATTGAACCTCTCCCCTGTGGAATATCGCAAGAAATTCCTCATGCCCAAGGGTTATTACGAACCCTTCTCCAAAAACGAAAACTACTACGATACATACAAGGAAGTGCTGGAAAAAGGCCGGCAGGTCATCGATTACGACAAAAAAATCGAAGAATACAAGAACCAGACCGGTCCTGTCCGCAGAGGCATCGGCTGCGCGGTATTCTGGTACAACACCGCTGTCTGGCCCATCGCATTGGAAACCAGCTCCTGCCGCATGGTCCTCAATCAGGACGGCTCCATTCAGGTGCAGACCGGTGAAACGGAGATCGGTCAGGGCTGCGATACCGCTTTCAGCCAGATGGCTGCCGATGCCGTAGGCATCCCGGTGGAATCCGTCCACATGGTATCCACCCAGGATACGGACATCACCCCCTTCGGCACCGGTGCCTATGCCTCCCGCCAGACCTACATCGGCGGTTTCTCCATCCAGCAGACCGGTATGCTGCTGAAGGAGCGGATTTTGAAGTACGCCCAGACCCTCACCCGGCAGGCCTATCACCTGCTGGATCTGGTGGACGGACAGATCATCCGCATTTCCGACGGCAGAGTGCTCATGTCCCTTGGGGAACTTGCCATGCAGGCCCTTTACAGCACGGAAAATTCCCAGCATCTGACCGCAGAAAGCACCTTCCAGATCAAGAACAACGCCTTCTCCTACGGCTGCTCCTTCGCAGAAGTGGAGGTAGATATTCCCATGTGCAAGGTAAAGCTTTTGCGGATGGTCAATGTTCACGACTGCGGCACCCTCATCAATCCCCAGCTGGCAGAAGCGCAGGTCCACGGCGGTATGTCCATGGCCATCGGCTTCGGGCTTTCCGAAGAACTGAAATTCGACCCCAAGACCGGCAAGCCTCTGAACAACAACCTGCTGGACTATAAACTCTCCACCTTTATGGACCACCCCACATTGGAGGCCCATTTCATCGAAAATCCCGAGCCCACCAGCCCTTACGGCACAAAATCTCTGGGCGAACCCCCCACCTGCTCCGGCGCACCGGCCATCCGCAACGCCATTTTGAATGCCACCGGTGTTGCCATTGACCGCTGCCCCATTACGCCCCATGTGCTCTTTGATGCCTTCAAAGAAGCCGGGCTGCTCTAAGGAGGTAGACTTATGTATGATATGTCAGCCTATTACGAGGCCAACAGCGTTGCCGATGCCGTAGCCCTGCGGATCGCCCATCCGGAAGCCCAGATCATCGCAGGCGGCACCGATGTACTGGTGCAGATGCGGGAAGGCAAGCGGGCAGGCAAGGCACTGATCTCCATTTTCGGTCTGGACGAGATTCGCGGCATTTCTATGGAAGATGACGGCACCATCCGCATCGGCTCTCTGACCAGCTTCTCCCATATCACCAAAAATCCCATCATTCAGGAATATATCAATGTACTGGGTGAAGCGGTGGATATGGTGGGCGGTCCTCAGATCCGCAATGCCGGTACCATCGGCGGCAACACCTGCAACGGTGTCACCTCCGCTGACTCTGCCTCCACCCTCTTTGCATGGGATGCAAAGGTGGAACTGACCGGTGAAGATGGCAAGCGTGTCATTCCCATCCGGGATTTTTACATCAAGGCAGGCGTGGTGGATCTGAAGCCCGATGAGATTCAGACTGCCATCCTCATCCCCAAGGCAGCCTATGAGGGCTACAAGGGTCATTACATCAAATATGCCATGCGGGAGGCCATGGACATCGCTACCACCGGCTGCTCCGTCAATGTGAAGCTGTCGGCCGACAAGAAGACCATTGAAGATGTCCGCATTGCCTACGGTGTGGCAGGTCCTGTCCCCATGCGTGCACCCACGGCAGAATCCACTGCCAAGGGTCAGCCCGTTTGCAAAGAAACCGTTGAAGCCTTCGGCGCAGCCGTTCTGGAGGATATCAATCCCCGTGACTCCTGGCGGGCCAGCAAGGCATTCCGGCAGCACATTGCCACAGAACTGGCAAAGCGATGCCTGACCCGATCCATTCAGTTGGCAGGAGGTGCAGTCTGATGGCACAGTTCAAGCAGATCACCTGTAATATCAATGGCAAGGAAGTCACCACCATGGTGGATGTGCGAGCCAGTCTGACGGATCTGCTCCGCAACGACTTCCGCCTGACTTCCGTGAAAAAAGGCTGCGAGGTGGGCGAATGCGGCGCCTGCAACGTCATCATTGACGGCGAGTGCTTCAATTCCTGCCTGTATCTGGCAGCATGGGCAGACGGCAAAAGCATCCGCACCTTGGAAAGCCTGCTGGGTCCCAACGGCGAGCTTTCCGATATCCAGCAGGCCTTTGTAGACGAAGCCGCTGTCCAATGCGGTTTCTGCACCCCCGGCTTTGTGATGACTGCCGTGGAAATTCTGGAAACCGGAAAGCTTTACACCGACGACGAACTGCGGAAGCTGCTGTCCGGTCATCTGTGCCGCTGCACCGGTTACGAGAACATTCTCCGTGCCGTCAGAAAAACCATGTACAAACGGTTGGGACTGGAAATGCCGAAATAATTTGTTTGCAAAAAGGGGCTGTTATCAGCCCCTTTTTTATGTTAGAATAGCAGAGATAAAACAGAAAGGATGGCTGCCGTGACAACGCTTTATGTCCTGGATCTCCGATCCCTCCACTGGCAGTCCGCGCTGCCGCAGCTGCCCACAAAGCGGCAGGAAAAAGTGCGGAAAATGCACAAAGATGCCGACAAACTCCGCTCTGCAGGGGCCGGTCTTCTGCTGCAGTATGCGCTGGAGCAGGCATGTGTGCCGAAAGAAGCACAGATTCTGGACAAAACCTCTCTGGGCAAGCCCTTTCTGAAGAATTTTCCCCATATCCATTTCTCTCTGAGCCATAGCGGACCTTGGGCGGTCTGTGCCGTGGGAGAAGCCCCTCTGGGGGTGGATGTGGAGCAGCCCCGCTGCACCATGGAGATTGCCCGGCGGTTTTTCAAACTGGAAGAACTGCCCGAAACTGAGGACAAAGACTACCTGCTCCGCCTTTGGACGGCAAAAGAGTCTTTTGTGAAAGCCCTGGGCGGCGGATTGACCATTCCGCTGGACAGTTTTTCTGTCCGATTGACGGAAACAGAAGCTATTTTGGAGCAGAGCCTTTCCCCTCTGCCCTATAAACTGCAGGAATTTACGGCAGGCGATTGCCGCATCTGCCTGTGTGCCACAGAACCGACCGATCGACCGGTTTTTATACAGCCGGATAGTCTATATTAAAGGAGATTTCCCATGCGCGGTGATAAGTCTTTTGTGACCGAAGTCCGAAAGAAAGTATTTACGGAGGTGGCCCGCCTTGCCTACGAAGGCGGCGACTACTCCCGAATTGAAGAGATTCCCTATAAAATCGTCCCCGGAGAAATGGCCTCCCACCGGGAGAGCATTTTTCTGGAGCGTGCCATTGCCGGTGAACGAGTGCGCCTGGCCATGGGTCTTCCCCTGCGCCCGGTCTATGAACACAAGCCCCTTTCCGACGGTGTCAACGACAGTGCCATTGCGGAAAAATACTACGATCCCCCTCTGATCAATATCATCAACTATGCCTGCAACGCCTGCCCCTCCAAGCAGGTACGGGTGACGGAGCTGTGTCAGGGCTGTCTGAGCCGCAGCTGCAAACATGCCTGCCCCAAGGATGCCATCAGCTTCTCTCATGGGCATTCCGTCATCGATCAGGAGAAGTGCATTCGCTGCGGCAAGTGTGTGGACGCCTGCCCCTATAACGCCATCGTCAAGATCGACCGTCCCTGCGCTATGGCCTGCGGCATGGATGCCATTGGCTCCGATGAACACGGCAGAGCCAAGATCGACTACGACCGCTGCGTTTCCTGCGGTCAGTGTCTGGTCAACTGTCCCTTCGGCGCCATCGTGGACAAGGGTCAGATCTTCCAGCTGATCCATGCCATGAAGAAGGGCTACAAGGTCTATGCCATTGTGGCACCTGCCTTTGTGGGTCAGTTTGGTGACTATCTGACCCCCGAAAAGCTGACCGCCGCCATGAAGATCCTCGGTTTCGAGTCCGTGGTGGAAGTGGCGGTAGGTGCAGACCTGTGTACTCTGGACGAGGCAAAGGAGTATCTGGAGCGCATCCCCGGAAAGGACACTTACATGGGCACCTCCTGCTGCCCCGCATGGATCTCCATGGTGGATATTCTCTTCCCGGACCAGATCGACCACATTTCCATGACCCTGACCCCCATGGTGCTGACCGCCCGTATGGTCAAAAAAGAGCATCCCGATGCCAAGGTCTGCTTCGTAGGTCCCTGTGCCGCAAAGAAACTGGAGGCCAGCCGCCCCCATATCCGCAGCGATGTGGACTTTGTGCTGACCTTCGAGGAACTGCAGGGCATGTTTGAAGCCAAGGAAGTCTGGTACTCCGATGTGGAGGGCAATGACCCCCTGGACAAAGCCTCTGCCGATGGCCGCGGTTTTGCCGTCAGCGGTGGTGTGGCTGCGGCGGTGCAGAATGCCGTCAAAGAAATTGCCCCCGAGGTAGAAATGAAGATCATGGGCGCGGAAGGTCTGCGGGAATGCCGCAAGATGATGACTCTCGCCAAGGCCGGCAAGCTCAACGGCTGTCTGCTGGAGGGCATGGCCTGTCCCGGCGGCTGCATCGCCGGTGCCGGTACCATCCGTCCCATCAAAAAGGCCGCCACATTGGTGGAACAGTACAAAAAAGAAGCCCCTCTCTCCAGCCCTTCTCAATCCCCCTTTGCGGATATGATCGATATGCTGGATTAACCAAAAAGCCAACCCGATCGGGTTGGCTTTTTTATGTACGAAAAGTATAGTTTGAATGTTTCCTATCTTTACTTTCCCACTTGCAGGATCTAGTATAAGAAAAAACACCGAAAAAAGAGGGCGAAGACCATATGTCCGAAAAGTTTTACTATCTGCCGGAACAGGACAGAGATTATCTGGAAAATAAATACCACCGGACTGACGAACCCTTTGATGCCTTTAACCGCATGGCCTATCATGCCTATGAATATGACCCTGCCACAGGCATGACCGATGCAGAAATCCATTCCGGTTTGGATGCTTTGGTTGCCGGCCTGCAGGGACAGTGCAATTCCATCATCAAGGCAAAGGCCGTGGAATATGTACTGGATCACACTCGGATCGATGTGAACGAGCATGACTACTTCCCCGGTCTGTATTCCTGGGGTCGGCTGATCGATCAGCACACAGTGAACATCTGGCACAGCGAAGCCATCACCAAAGCCGCCGCAGAGTTGGACAGCCATCTTTTATTCGACCTGCCGGATTCCGGCGCTGCCTCTTACAGTCTGGATTTTGACCACACCGTCCCGGATTACGACTCCATGATGGCGCTTGGCTTTACCGGGATTCTGAAACGGGCAGAGGACACTTTTGAAGCTTTGGAACATCCCACCGATGCACAAAAAGACTTTTTTGCCGCTGTGCAGCTCGAATACAGGGCGATTCTGCGGTTTGTGGAGCGACTGTACCGCTATGCTCTGACAAAAGATTTCCCCAAAAGAGATACCATTGCAGCCGGACTGAAGCAGCTGACGGCAGGTGCGCCCCGGAACACTTACGAAGCACTGCTGATGATGTATCTCTATTTCATGATCAGCGAGAGTGTGGATCACTATCAGGTGCGCTCTCTGGGCTACGGATTGGACGGAACACTCTGGTCTTTTTATCAAAAAGATCTGAAAAATGGAGTTCCCAAAGAGGAAATCGCCACTTACATTGCCTATTTTCTCATGCAGTTTTCCGCCATGGGCAACTACTGGGGTCAGCCCATGTATCTGGGCGGTGCAGGCAAGGTCAATGAATTGACCCATCTGATTCTGGATATTTATGACAGCTTGGGCATTTATAATCCCAAGATTCAGCTGAAAGTCAGCATCAACAGCCCCAAGGATTATATCTGCAAGGCATTGGATATGGTCCGCCATGGCGCAGGCAACATGGTTTTCTGCAACGAGGACACCATCACCAAAGCCCTTATGCGGCAGGGCGCCACCTACGAACAGGCGGCAGACTCCGTCATCAAGGGCTGTTATGAATACACCACCAAAGCCGGTACGATCTGCATTTCTTTCAGCACCTTCAATGTTTGTAAGGCAGTGGCACTGGTCTTCTCCAATGGTATTGACAAGCGATCCGGTAAACGAGTCAGTGCCGAAACCGGCGATGTGACGGAATTTCACTCCTTCGAAGCATTCTATGCCGCCTTCCGCAGGCAGTTGGAATCCATTGTGGGCACTATGACCACCTGTCTGGGTGCTCTGGAAAAGCAGATCGGTGAGATCAATCCGCCCATTCTCTACTCCGCTACCATTCCTTCCTGCGTGAAGGCCATGACCCATGCTTCTGCCGGCGGCTGCAAGACCGTTTCCAGTATGTGGCTCAACGGATTGGGCAGTGCTGTGGATGCTCTCATGGCGGTCTATGAATTGGTTTATGAAACCAAAACCACCACCTTGGCAGAACTGAAAACCGCTTTGGATCAAAACTGGGAGGGCTATGAAACCCTGCGGCTGAAAGCCCTGAATTGCAAACACAAATACGGCAACGGCGACCCCATGGCAGACCATTATGCCAATGCCATCCATCAGCATTTCTCGGCACAGTTCTCAGGGCTGAAAAATGCGCTGGGCGGCAGCTATGAGTATGAGATTCATTCCGCCAGAGCTTTTATCACACAAGGTGCTTTCACCGAGGCCACACCGGATGGCAGAAAAAATTGGGAGGAAGTTTCCAAAAACGCTTCCCCCACCCAGGGCATGGACAAAAAGGGCATCACTGCCCTCATCCGCTCTGCCACCACCATGGATCTTTCTCTGGCTGACTCCGGCGCCTGTCTGGATGCCATGCTCCATCCCTCTGCAGTGCAGGGAGAAGATGGTCTGGAGGCCTTCTACGGTGCATTGATGACATACCTCAAACAGGGCGGTGCCTCCATCCACTTCAACATTTTCAGTAAAGAAATGCTGCTGGATGCCCAGAAGCACCCGGAAAAATACAAAAACCTGCAGGTTCGTGTCTGCGGCTGGAATGTACTCTGGAACAACATGCCCAAGTCCGAACAGGATGCCTACATTCTGCGAGCTGGAAACATCCAATAAAAAAGGTGCTGCCAAGGCAGCACCTTTTCGTTTTCTTATTCTTCTCCCGTGGTCAGATCCGCAAAGTCGGCGGTTTCTTCCTCAGTATAGGCCACGATTTCATCTTCTTCAGTATCTTCGGGAAAATCCTCCTCTTCGCAGCATTTGCCGCAGGGAAGCTTTTCCAGAATTCTATCCCAGAACACAATGATCAAAACCACTGCGCTGACCACAGCCGCAATCGCGCCGATCAAAACTGCCAGTTTGGTGCGTTTGTTCATAAACCATACCTCCTTTTCGTCTACCTCTATCCTATCCCAAAACGGGCAAAATGACAAGGGAAATTGAAAAAAATTTACAAATAGCCGTACAGGCCGCGGACAGACACTTCGCCACTGTCCACGGTTTCCCGCTTACCATCGGCAAAGTGGATCACCAAAGCACCTTCGTTGGTAATGTCCTCTGCAAAGCCCTGCCGCACTTCGTCATTTCTGATCAGCTGTACGACTTTGCCAAGGGTGGTGCAATGATCCCGGTAGCCATCCATCCAGGAAGTTGTCCCGGACAGGAGGTCTTTTTCTGCCAGTTGGATCTGCCGCACCAGGGCTTCTGCCACCTGCTCCCGATCCACAGGCTGCCCCAGTTCCATTTCCAGAGAAGTTGCCATTTCCTGCAGTTCCGTCGGAAAATCCCCTTGTTTCTCCTTGCAGTTGATGCCAATTCCCACAACAACAAAGTCCACTTCCGAACCCTTCAGTTCCATCTCCGTGAGAATGCCGCAGAGTTTTTTACCGTTTAAAATCAGATCGTTGACCCACTTGATCTGGGGCATCAGCCCCGTGCTTTCCTCCACGGCTCTGGCGGCAGCTTCCGCCATCACAGCCGTCAAGTGCATCAGCTGTTTGGGCTGTGCCTTGGGTCTTAAAATCACGGAGCAGTAAATGCCCTGCCCTTTGGGGGAGGAAAAACTGCGTCCCATACGGCCTCTGCCACCGGTCTGCTGGTCTGCCAGAACCACCGTTCCGTGGGGTGCGCCCTGTCTTGCAAGGGTTTTGGCATAAGTGTTGGTGGAATCCACCGTATCCAGCCGTATCCACTGCCATGTATCCATTTTTGTTCCTCCCTTGCTTTTTATAGGTTCAGATGATAGGATGTTCCCGGAGGTATGCCATGCGAAAGACAACTTCTATGACCTTAACAGCCCTCTTTGCAGCCTTGACCGCTGCCGGGGCATTGATACGCATCCCAACACCTGTTGCCGCCTTTACCCTGCAGATCTTTTTCACCGGCCTGGCCGGGTGTCTGCTGGGCAGCCGCTGGGGTGCCGTTTCCCAGAGCATCTATGTGCTGCTGGGTCTTTTGGGTTTGCCCATTTTCACCGCCGGCGGCGGTTTCGGCGCGTTGATCCACCCCACAGGCGGTTTCCTTCCGGGTATGATCGCCATGGCATGGGTGGTGGGCAAACTCACCCGCCGAAATGGATATGGTTTTCAGTCCATTTTCCTTGCAAATCTGGCGGGACTGGGTGCGCTGTATGCCATTGGACTGCCTTGGATGCACATTATCATGTCCATCCATCACCCTTGGTCCATTTTCAAAACCTTGACCGGCGGTATGCTGATCTTCCTGCCGGCAGACCTGCTGAAAGCCGTTCTGGTTGCCCTTTTGGGTGTGCGGCTTGCTCCCCATTATTGTATCGGCAGAAAGACCGACTGTCAATAAATGGGTTTGGGTTGAAAAATATCGAATGTTGTGGTATACTGAATCAGATACTACAAGATTTAGATATTCACGGAGGAACACCATGCAGAACTTATACCGCTATTTCCCTCTCAGCGAAAGCGTCAATCCCGGTGATGTAGTCAGTCTGATCATCTCCATCGTCATCTATGTGGTGGCCTCCACTGTACTGGGCATTCTGTCCAAGGTGTTCGGGTGGATTTTTCTCATCGGTTTTCTGCTGAAGCTGATTTTCTCTCTGCTCGGCCTCTACTGCTGCGCAGGTGTCATTCTCTCCGTTCTCAAATTCTTCCAGCACGAAGGAGTTTAACCATGGAACACAGCCATGATCACGAATATCTCCATGCCCACGGCATTGCCCACAGCCACGAACACGGACATGTCCACGAAAACAGCAAAGCTGTCATCAACCGTCTGTCCCGGCTCATTGGGCATCTGGAGAGTGTCAAGAAGATGGTGGAAAGTGGCCGGGACTGCAGCGAAGTTCTGGTGCAGCTGGCAGCCGTCAAATCCGCCATCAACAATGTCAGCAAGGTCATTCTGCAGGATCACATCCGCCATTGCATCGTCGATGCCGTGGAGGATGACAACCAGCAGGCGCTGGATGACCTCTGCACCGCCATTGATAAGTTTATGAAATAAAAAATATCACCGGCTGAGCCGGTGATATTTTTTTATTCGGTTTAAGCCAGTTTCTGCTCCAGAGCTGCCAGCTTCAGGCAGGTGCAGAAGACATCCATGGCCATTTCCAGTTCTGCCACAGGAGGCAAGCTGGGGGCGATGCGGATGTTGCTATCCTTGGGGTCCTTGCCGTAGGGGAAGGTAGCACCGGCACCGGTCATGACCACACCGGCTTCCTTGCACAGAGCCAGGGTGCGCTTGGCCAGACCTTCTGCGGTGTTGACGGAAACGAAGTAGCCGCCCTTGGGCTTCTGCCAGGAGGCGATACCCAGAGGCTCGATCTCGGTTTCCAGCCAGCGCAGGACGCACAGGAACTTGGGACGCATGATCTCTGCATGCTTCTTCATCAGTTCCAGGGTATGCTCCTTG
>JAZNFJ010000042.1:0-5790 GCA_045589035.1 Candidatus Avilachnospira sp.
AAGTCCGCTGCAAAAGCAGCGGACTTTTTATTGTACAATTTCGTAAATAAGAGGATCTTTGGAAGGCGCTGTGTCGCCCCATTGAAGAGCAGCGGTAAACCGTGCCTTTGCCGCTTTAAACAGGCTGCGATCACTGGTATGCAGCCATGCCAGAACCTCTCCGGCTTCTACATAATCGCCGGTTTTCTTGTTCAGGACGATGCCCGCCGCGTAGTCGATGGGATCGTCTTTTTTCATACGGCCCGCACCCAGCAGGGACGAAGCCACACCCACTTCGGCAGCATCCATATGGATGATATAGCCGCTTTTTTCCGCCAAAACCGGCTCTTGCACCGCTGCCACCGGCAGCTTGGCAAGATCCGGATCGCCGCCCTGGGCCTGAACCCAACGGTTTCTGGTTTCCATCGCCAATCCGCTTTGCAGGGAGTGTTCTACTTTCTCCAGAGCCTCCTGCTCCGACCAGCCGAAGCAAAGCCGCAGCAGCTGGGCAGAAAGTGCCACGCATATATCCCGCAGATCGCCCTGCTTGCCCTGCAGAACCTCTGCAGCCTCCCGGACTTCCAGCGCATTGCCAACGCAGTCGCCCAGGGGAATATCCATATTGGTCAGAAGGGCTGCCGTGTTCCGTCCGCAGGCCTTGCCGATGTCCACCATGGCTCTTGCCAGGGCCAGCCCCTCTTCCCGGGTCTTCATAAAGGCACCGGAACCGCATTTCACATCCAGCACCAGAGATTTTGCACCGGCTGCCAGCTTCTTGGACATGATGGACGAAGCAATGAGAGGGATGGAATCCACCGTAGCCGTCACATCCCGCAGACCGTACAGCTTTTTATCCGCAGGTGTCAGATTGCCGGACTGACCGATGACTGCCACACCCACTTCCTCCACCTGTCTGCGGAAGTCTTCGGCAGTCAAAGTGGTTTGAAATCCGGGAATGGACTCCAATTTGTCCACGGTACCGCCTGTATGACCCAGCCCGCGGCCGGACATTTTTGCCATTTTGCCCCCAAGGGAAGCAACAATCGGCCCGACAATCAGAGAAGTCTTATCTCCCACACCACCGGTGGAATGCTTATCCACAGAGCGTTCACCAAAGCAGCTTAAATCCACCGTATCACCGGAGTGCATCATGGCATCGGTCAGAACAGCGGTTTCCTCCGGTGTCATTCCCCGGAAACACACCGCCATGGCCCATGCGGACATCTGATAATCGGGAATTGCCCCATCCGTATAGCCGCGGATCAGAAAGCGGATCTCTTCTTCCGTCAAGGCCAGTCCGTTTTTCTTCTTTTCAATCAAATCAACGGCACGCATGAGCTTCCCTCCTCATTTTAGTGATAACCGACGATATAGATAGCCGGACGGCTCTGGTAGGTGCTCTGCAGTTTCTCCTCCCGGAGCAGTTTGCCGGTGCCGCCGTAGACACTCTTTGTCACTTCCACCTTACAGCCGGTATAGCTGCTCTGGATCATCATGCGGTAATCAGCAGGTCTGGTGGAGTCGTACTGCTCCACATCCAGATCCGTCCAACTCTCCAGAAGTACAGGCTCAGAGAGAATCACATAGCTGTCATTTTCCACCACACCCCAGAAAGTGACGGTACATTTACCGCCTTCGACCTTTGCCTGAATCTTAATGGGATTCTCCCGGTTGTTCCGGAACTGATAATCCACACCGTCTTCCCAGGAAACATCTGCATCACAGCCGGCAGGCACATAGTCTACCTGATATGTATGGGGTGTCCTCTCCACTGTGGGCAGATCTGCATAGAGGGCAGCATAATACAGGGTAGAAGCCACCTGACTGACACCTTCGCCCAGTCGGTCTGCCCGCTCACCGTGGATGCCATAGGAGATATAGCCGTACCCCTTTTCCGCGGTCAGTTCGCCAATGACCTCGTTGAAGGAGAACACATCACCGGGGTTGAGAATGGTTCCGTTGATGGCTTCACTGGCAACCCGGAGATTGTCGATTCTGGCAGGGTCCAGGATATAATCGGTGGATACCTCCGCCAGCTTCTGTCCAAACATTTCATAGGTCAGCTTGCCATAGGTGACGCTGGGCTCCAGTACCTCCAGAGGAATCTCGATCATTGTATCCTGCTCGGCATTATTCTGTCGATACTTCGAATCCTTTAACGCAAACGTATAGCCCGCAGAACTTCTGACAACGACCCTCTGTTCTTCATCATAATGCGCATTGACCGCCTGTTTCGTCAACTTTTTGTAGAGAGCATCCAAATCTACTGTTTGGAACTTAATGATTTCGTAACTCCAGTCGATAGGAGCAAACTCTCCTCGCTGGTAGGCTCGGCATACCTCTTCAAAAAGCCGTTCTTCATCCAGTTCTCTGCCGGAAGTACCGATCTTCAATGTAATTCTGGTCATGGCAGCATCCATGCTGGCAGTGGTATGGACCGGTTCTCTCCGAACTTCTTCTCCCATTTCCGCAATGACCTGTTTTAAATAATCTGCATTCAATGTCAGTGCATTTTCCAGTCTGACTGCACGGATGACACTGACACCCATCAGATATTTGGTCACCGCCTGGAACACATTCCCATCTCTGCCATAAGACATGGCATTCTGAACAGCTTTATCTGCATCTACCTGGATGTTCAGCTGATGTGGATCAAAGGACAGCTCTCTGTCTGGCAGATTGACCTTCAGAATGCGGGTATGGTAGATCTCCGTTACCGTATCTTCCACCAGCACCTTGGCTTCCTCTGCCGTCAGACCGCTGACATCCACACCGGCTACACGGACATTGGGATAAATAAAATCACCAAACTTCAAACAAATACCCCAGACCACAATTGCCAGCACAATCAGCACCATAACCACCACAGGGGTGAGCCAGTTGGGATATCTGTAATGCCGTTTCTCCTCCCTGTGGATGGGTGTCATACCCTCATATTCATAAATCATTGGCTGTGCGTATCTTCTTCTCGCCATTTCCGTACTCCTTACGGGTTTAATTCTCGTCTTTGTTTTCCTCGTCCTGCAGCATCTGCTGCATCCATTTCTTTCGGGTCAGCAGCACTGTTCCACCGCCGCCCAGTACAAACACACCCAGCGCCACCGGCAGCATCCACCACGCAAACACATCGCTGGATTTTTCCGGTTCATCCGGAGTAATTTCTTCCACAATCACTTCTTCTGCAGGAGGTGTTGCTTCCTCCTCCGGCTCTGCCGGCACCATTTCCACCGGCAGGAACACCTCGATCTCCTTGGGCATGGCCTGTTCCACATTATACTGTGTCACCAATGCCGCTACCTCGCCCACGATGCTCTCGTAGACATTCTTGGTGTAGACTGCCAGCAGGAACGGTTCTTCCGTGTAGATAATGCCCACATCGTTGACCATGCCGTCAAACCAGCCATACTTGTGTGCCACTTCGTACTCTGTGACACCGGCGCAGAAGTAGTGATCCTGCTGGGCCTGCTTCATATAGCCG
Source organism: Candidatus Avilachnospira sp. (assembly GCA_045589035.1). Classification (GTDB taxonomy): domain Bacteria; phylum Bacillota; class Clostridia; order Oscillospirales; family Oscillospiraceae; genus Avoscillospira. The sequence goes on from JAZNFJ010000042.1 coordinate 3,458, forward strand.
ATCATCTCTTCAAACCGGTCCCGGTTTTCATAGAGATATTTCAGGGCATCCATCATCATATTGGTGCAGTAGTAGTTATCCGCATAGTAGTTGGGATCGATCTCCTCATCGGGCAGGGTAAAATACTTCCGCATCTTTTCCTTGTATTCCCGGAATAAACCGCCGCCGATGGTATAGAGCATGCCGATGGACACTTCATTGTTGGAATCCACCAGACTCAGCCGGTGAGCCTGATCCAAATTCATCCCCGCCCGGGGAATAAAGGCATCGGATTCGATCTCCCCCGCCTGCTCCATTTCGTAAAAATACATATTCACCGGCAGTTTGTATGTACTGGCCGCAATCATGAATTTTTTGTCATTGAATGCATAGCTTTCACCGGTGACGGTGTTGTAATAGGACAGGGAGAAATTCTCTTCGCTCAGTCCGTTTTCCGCCATATAGGCTTTCACGACCTGCTCCAGTCCCGAACTGTCCTGCGCAGCCGCCGGACAGGCCAGCAGCATCGCCAACAGGAGCAGCCATATCACGAACCGTTTCATGCAACCACCTCACCAACTCTATCATACCACAAAACGCCCCGCAGAACAAGTTGAAACTTGCGCGCGTCAGTCACATCTGGTAGAATAAATCCATACCAAAGGAGGCAGCATATGGGCAAGTTTTCAGATTATATTTTGGTTTCCGATTATGACTATACCTTAACGGACCGCGATGGCCTGATTCCCCCTTCCAATTTGGAAGCCATTCGCTATTTTATGGAAAATGACGGTATTTTTACCCTGGCATCCGGGCGCAGTCTGCCCACCGGCCACCGCCGTTTTCAGAAAGTTCCCGTCAATGGCCCGTGGATTCTTTACAACGGCGGCGCCTGCTACGATCCGGTAACGGAACAGTTTCTCTACTGCCATCCCCTGCCGAAGGAGATCCTGCCTCTGCTGAAGGATCTCCATGACCGCTATCCCCAGCTGCGGAAGGAATTTCACACCACCGATGCCCATTACATATTCGGTCCGGACACAAAGCGCAATGAGTATCTGGACAGCGTCGGTGCAGCATATTACCATGTGTCATGGGAGGAAGTTCCCGACCCCAAGCTGAATTTCTGCCTGTACAGCACCTCGCCGAAAGCATGGTCCATGACGGTCGATGATCCGGAAGCTGCCCTGTTTGCGCAACTGGAAACAGAGATCAACCAACAGAGCGGCGGTAAGATTCTCGCACTCAACAGTCTGCCCCACATGGTGGAGATACAGGCAGTCGGAGTTTCCAAGGGCCGGGCTGCCCGGGATCTGGCCAACAATCTTGGCCGCAAAACGCTGGTATGTGCCGGCGATGCCGTCAATGACCTTTCCATGCTGGAAGAAGCCGATCTGGCCTTCATTCCTGCTGACTGCGATCCCCGGGTGAAAGCCAGAGGGTTCCGCCAAGCCGCTCCCAGCCACGATGGCACCATTGCTGACATCATCCGCCAACTGTAACAAAAAACCACTCAGCCGCATAGAATTGGGTGAACCAATCTCCGGGGAGTGATTATTTTTGAATAACTATTTCTGCACCAACGACCGCTGCGCACCCTGCCAGCAGCCGGTAAACTGTCAGCCACCCCAGCATCCCTGCTGCCCCTGTGGCGAAGATTTTCGCAAGGCTCTGGATCTGATCTGCTGTCCCCAGCTTCGTTCTCTTGTGGACTTCAGTGCCTTCGCCTTTGTGACAGAGCAGTTTGTGCTGGGCACGGCACTGGTTCCTGCACCTGACGGCACCACGCCCAGCGACAATCTGGATGTGCCTGCCGCTACCTACACCTGCGGCGGTGACAGCTGCGAGACCATTACTGTTTCCGGCATTTTGTATCCTGCCATCACCGGCGGTGAGGCCCTTGCCCCCACCGTCACCCAAGCGGCCCTTTGCCAGCTTGCCGCCGTTGCCTTCGGCGTAACCGATGTAGGTGACGGTACCACCGCCAATTTCCAGACCATCAGTCAAACTCTCAGCCAGCTGCTGCGGCCCCAGCGGACAACGGAATGCTGCTGCTCCGTGGCAGATGCCCTGACCACCGCAGCCGCCGTCCGGGCATCTACGGTCGTCGCCGGTCCCCTGATCGTGCAGAACAGCACCATTCTGGGGCAGATCGGCAGCATTCTGGTCATGGCCAACAGCACCGACAGCCGTTTCTACTTCATCTGCGCCAACAGCATCAGCTTCCTTGGGTAAAAAAATACTGCTGCAAATGCAGCAGGATTTTTTTCTCAGTCGACGATCTCCACGGAAACCTTCTTGCCGTCGCGCTGGGCAACGGACTTGACAATGGTACGAATCTCCTTGGCGATACG
>JAZNFJ010000043.1:0-3086 GCA_045589035.1 Candidatus Avilachnospira sp.
GAAGGCATCGGCCTGTGCCGTACCGAGCATATGTTCTTCGAAGCTGAGCGTATCGCTGCTTTCCGCGAAATGATCTGCTCCGACACCGCTGAAGAGCGCGAAGCCGCTCTGGCAAAGATCCTGCCCTATCAGCAGGGTGACTTCGAGGCTCTGTACGAGGCTCTGGAAGGCAACCCCGTCTGCATCCGCTTCCTGGATCCCCCTCTGCACGAGTTCGTCCCCACCACCGAGGAAGACATCGCTGTTCTGGCTGCTGCTCAGGGCAAGACTGTGGAAGCCATCAAGGAGATCATCTCCGGCCTGCACGAGTTCAACCCCATGATGGGTCATCGTGGCTGCCGTCTGGCTGTCACCTATCCCGAAATCGCCAAGATGCAGACCAAGGCTGTCATCCGCGCTGCCATCAATGTCAAGAAGGCTCATCCCGACTGGAACCTGGTTCCCGAGATCATGATCCCCCTGGTCGGCGATGTCAAGGAACTGAAGTATGTCAAGGACGCAGTGGTTGCTACCGCTGACGCTGAGATCGCTGCCGCCGGCGCTGACATCAAGTACGAAGTCGGCACCATGGTCGAGATCCCCCGCGCCTGCCTGACCGCTGACGAAGTCGCCAAGAATGCTGACTTCTTCTGCTTCGGCACCAATGACCTGACCCAGATGACTTATGGCTTCTCCCGTGACGATGCAGGCAAGTTCCTGAACGCCTACTACGATGCCAAGATCTTCGAGAACGATCCCTTCGCAAAGCTGGATCAGAACGGTGTTGGCCGTCTGATGGATATGGCTCTGAAGCTGGGCCGTCCCGCCAACCCCAACCTGCATGTCGGCATCTGCGGCGAGCACGGCGGCGATCCCTCCTCCGTGGAGTTCTGCCACAAGCTGGGTCTGGACTATGTTTCCTGCTCCCCCTTCCGTGTTCCCATCGCTCGTTTGGCCGCTGCTCAGGCTGCTATCAGCAATAAGTAATAGTATTAAAAATCGCCCCTCAACTGAGGGGCGATTTTGCATAATGAATGAGAGGATAAAATGCCTTATATTCCAAAACACCACGAAAAATACGATTTGCTTCCCTATTGCAGAAAAAACGGTGGGGAAGTGTTTGACTATCCAAGCGATTTGATGCGCAAGCTTGGAGAATTTATGAAACCGGGGGATCAGCTTGACCCTTATGGATATGACAGTTATGAGGAGTACTTTGCAGAAATAGACCGCATTTCACAAAAATATGCGGACCGACCGGAAGTCATGGCCTTGTTTGCGGAATTTGTTGTGCAGATGAAGGAAATGAACTGTAAGGATGAATGGTCTGTCCTCAAATATATAGGTCCCAAAGAGGGTGGGGCTTTTGGGCTGACACCGGGAAAAGATTATTACTGGCCTGTCAGTAAATGGAAACCCGTCTATTCCGGTGTGATCGATGATGAAGAATATACATCCTATCTCTATCCCACAGACAGCAATCTGTGGGAAATTCTGGAAGATCCCACAGGTATGGCATACAACACCCTCTACGGCACCGGGAGAAAAATCAGAAAGAAAAAATACGATAGGATTATGGAGCAAGTGAAGAATATACTCCAAAAGTAACCTATAAAAAGCCGTCCGGATTCCGGACGGCTTTTGTTTATATTTAATTTGATGTTTCAATATGGTTGTGATAGAATGAAAGCACAAAACGGCATCTAAAGGAGCAAACATGGATCTCATACCTCAAATCGTCGGATTACTTGCGGTAGCAACCTTTCTTTTAAGCTACCAGCAAAAAAAGAGAAATCATATCATACTTCTCAACACCGTTTCACGCTGTTTGTATATCTTGCAGTATATCTTGTTAGGTGCTTTTTCGGGAGCTGTGCTGGATGTTATGGGCGCGATTTCTTCTGTTATTGCAGGCAGAAAGCACAAAGGCTTTGTTGCAAGGCATACAAAGGCCGTAATGCTTTCTGTAAACACATGTATCATCGCGACGGGATTGTCGATTGCAGTTACCAATAAGAGCTGGCTGGATTTATTCTCCCTTGCCGGCGTTTTGCTTCATACAAGTGCCTTCTGGATCAACAACGAAAAGATTATTCGACGTGTTTCGCTGTTGGGTTCCCCTTTTTGGTTCGTGTATAATTTTTCGAGCCGGGCTTACGGTTCTGCCATTGGTGACATTCTCACCATATGCTCCATCCTTACAGCCATGATCCGATACAGGAATTTGGAAACAGGGGGAAAAAGCGTGTAATTTCTTTTTGTATATTGCATCATAAACAAGTCCAAACAAAACAGCCGTCCATTTGGACGGCTGTTTGCCGCTTGTGGGGCTGTGCTGACCGAATGGGCAAAAGCCCTTGAAACTGCCGAAAAAGGGCGGTAAGATGGCCTTGGAAGGAGGGCTTTTATGAAATGTGAAGTGATCATCGATCCTGCCTGCGAGGAAAAAGTCATCATTTACGCAAGAGAGAACAGCAAGCAAATCGAGGATATCAAAAAACTGGTGGAGGAAATCGGCACAGAGCTGGTGGGCTACGGAAACAGAGAAATCAAGGTTCTGAATCCTGCGGATATCTGCTGCGTGACGGTGCTGGACGGGAAAGTCTATGCCGTCTGCGAACAGGAACAGCTTCTGCTGAAACAGCGGCTCTATGAAGTTGAAAAACTGCTGCCGGAAACATTTGTAAAAATCAATCAGTCCTGTCTGGCAAATCTGCGGAAGGTGGAGCGGTTCGATGCCTCCATTTCCGGCACCTTGATGCTCCGTTTTCAAAACGGACATCGGGACTATGTGTCCAGACGGCAATTAAAACATGTAAAAGAAAGGTTGGGTATCAAATGACAAAGCAAACTTGGAACGAATTTTTTCATCGGGGTCTGATGTTTGGCGGCTTCGGTCCGATCATCATGGGCATCATCTATGCCATTGCAGAAAAAAGCGCCGCAGACTTTTCCCTCAGCGGTATGGAGGTGCTGATCGCTACCATCTCCATCTATCTGCTGGCTTTCATACAGGCAGGCACTTCTGTGTTCCATCAGATCGAAACCTGGAGTGTCCCCAAAGCTGCTTTTTGTCAGCTGGGTGTGCTGTATCTGACCTATGTGGC
>JAZNFJ010000044.1:0-20654 GCA_045589035.1 Candidatus Avilachnospira sp.
CATCCTTGACACCCCAGCACTTTGCGTTGGGAACGAACTCCACACCGTACTTGTCAGCATAGGGCTTGCAGTGCATGGGATCTTTGGCGCGCATTTCCAGAATGTAGTCCAGCTTTTCGCCGGTTACACCGTCGGGATCATGGATGTAGCCGTCGGGACCTGCAAAGTAAGTAACCTTTGCGCCCAGCTGAGCAGCCTTCTTCATGATGCCCCAGCCCACATTGCCGTAGCCGGAGATGGCGATACGCTTGCCTTCGATGGAATCGCCTTCATGCTTCAGGACTTCCTGCAGATAATAGACAGCACCGTAGCCGGTAGCTTCGGGACGGATCAGAGAACCACCGTAGCTCAGGCCCTTGCCGGTAAAGACGCCGTTTTCCCACACGCCCTTCAGACGACGGTACTGGCCGAACATGTAACCGATTTCACGGCCGCCAACACCCATATCGCCTGCGGGAACATCGATATCGGGACCCATATAGCGGTACAGCGCAGAGATGAAGCTCTGGCAGAAACGCATGACTTCTGCATCGGACTTGCCGGCAGGATCGAAGTCGGAGCCGCCTTTGGCACCGCCCATGGGCAGGCCGGTCAGAGAGTTCTTGAAGGTCTGCTCGAAGCCCAGGAACTTCATGATGCTGGGGGTAACATTCTTCTGGAAGCGAAGACCGCCCTTGTAGGGGCCGATGGCACCGTTGAACTGGCAACGGTAACCGATATTGGTGTGCCACTGACCGGCATCGTCCATCCAGCAGACACGGAAGGTGAACATCCGTTCAGGCTCGACCATACGGGTCAGCAGATCGAACTTTTCGTACTCGGGATGAGCAGCAACAACAGGCTCGATGGAGGAGAAAACTTCTTCAACGGTCTGCACGAACTCAGGCTCGTGACCATGCTTCTCTTTGACATAGTTAATGACTTTTTCAATATAGGCGTTCATAATTGATACCCTCCTTAGTTTCCTTTCACGCAGCAATTATGCTGACAATGAATTCTTAAGCTTTAAAATCGCGGATGATTTCCACGATCTCGGCACCGATGCGCTTCTGTGCTTCCACAGTGGCTGCACCGATATGAGGTGTGCAGGATACAGCGGGATGGCTGTACAGTTCCTTATTGGCACTGGGCTCTTCTGCGAAGACATCCAGACCGGCAGAACGGACCTTGCCGCTGTTCAAAGCCGCCAACAGAGCAGCTTCATCCACATTGTTGCCGCGGGAAGTGTTGATGAAGCAGACACCGTCCTTCATCTTAGCGATATTTTCCTCGTTGATCAGAGGCTTGCCGTCAATGGCGGGAGTATGGAGGCTGATGAAATCGGACTTTGCAAACAGCTCATCCATTTCCACATAGCGCATATTCATGGCTTCTTCAATGCCGGGCACATGGAAAATATCAAAAGCAACAACTTCCATACCCATGGCAGTTGCCATGGCGCACAGCTTCTGACCGATCCGGCCGAAACCGATGATACCCAGGGTCTTGCCGGACAGTTCGATACCCTTGCCGTAGGCCTTCTTCTCCCACTTGTCTTCCCGCATGGTGCTGCCTGCGATGGAGATATATCTGGCGCAGGAGAACATGTGGGCCATGGCCAGTTCTGCCACGGACTGGGAAGATGCCTTGGGGGTGTTGCGGACGGTCATACCGCAGCTTTCGGCATACTTGACATCGATGTTATCCACACCGACACCGCCGCGGATGATCAGCTTCAGGCTGCCTTCCTTGGCAATATCAATATGCTGGGCACGAACCTTGGTCTTGGAACGGACCACAACAGCATCGTAACCCTTCAGGGCTTCGCCCAGTGCATCGGGCTCATAAAACTGCTCATCCACCTGATGGCCCTGCTCCCGCAGAGTCGCCATGGCGGTTTTATCCATACCGTCGGTCACTAAGATTTTCATTTGTGCTCCTCCTCAAACTTTTTCAGACATTCGACCAGAGCTTCCACACCGGCCTTGGGCATGGCGTTATAAACAGATGCACGCAGACCGCCAACGGACTTATGACCCTTCAGGTTCTCAAAGCCGGCTGCCTTGGTGTAAGCAATGACTTCGGCATCCAGATCCTTGTCACCAGTGACGAAGGGGATATTCATCAGGCTGCGGTCGGGAGACTTGACAGTACCCTTGAACAGCTTGGACTGATCCAGGAAGTCATACATGACCTTTGCCTTTTCGATGTTCAGCTTTTCCATGGCAGTCAGACCGCCAATGGACTTCAGATACTTGAACACCTTGCCACAGACATAAATGGCCCAGCAGTTGGGAGTGTTATACATGGAACCGGCATCGGCATGGGTCTTATACTGCATATAAACAGGCAGATCTGCCAGATCATCGCGGATGAGATCTTCACGGATGATGGCAACCACCATGCCGGCAGGACCGACATTTTTCTGCACACCTGCATAGATCATGCCGTAGTCGGCAACATTGCAGGGACGGGACAGGAACATGGAACTCTGGTCGGAAACCAGAACATGACCCTTGGTATTGGGCAGGGTGTTGTAGGTCACACCGTGGATCGTCTCATTTTCGCAGATATAGACATAGTCGCAGTTATCGGGAATGTCCAGATCGGAGCAATCGGGAATGTAGGAGTAGTTTTCACCCTTGGAAGATGCAACCACTTTGACTTCGCCGACCTTTTTGGCCTCGGCAATGGCCTTCTTGGACCATGCGCCGGTTTCCACATAGCAGGCAACACCGTTCTTCATCAGGTTCATGGGGATCATGGAGAACTGCAGGGTTGCACCGCCCTGAATAAACAGCACCTTGTAGTTATCGGGAATACCCATCAGATCGCGCAGATCCTGTTCGGCTTCATCTGCAATCTGCTGGAACACTTTGGAGCGATGGGACATTTCCATGACGCACATTCCGCTGCCGCGGTAGTTCATCATCTCATCACGGATCTCCTCCAGCACAGGCTCCGGCATGGTGGCAGGGCCGGCAGAGAAGTTGTAGGTACGCTCATAATTCATATCTGTTTAGCCTCCAATCTTTCACTCAAATACCGGTTTCTTCCTCTGATTCCAGTATACGACAGTCCAACGCGAGAATCAACTGCTTTTTCAAAAAATATTTTTACTGCCTAAAAAATTTTTAGGCTACCCAAGAAGCACACTTGTCCACGCACGGAACTACTTTTACTCTACTATATTTTACTACATCGCTGTCGTAAATAAAATGGGAAAATATTACAAGATTAGCGCCCAACATCTAAAAATTTTTTATTTGTTTCACAAAAAAGGGATGATGGCGCACCATCATCCCTTTTTGTATTTATTCCTTGTTGCGATTCCTCCGCGGATATGCCGTTCCGCCTTATTGACCTCCAGAATATCTTTTACCTGCAGGTAAAGTCCGTGATTGCATCGCGGCAGCCGTTCTGTCAGATCCTTGTGGACCGTGGACTTGGAAATGCCAAAGTGTGCTGCGGCATTCCGAATGGTGGCACGATTCTCAATGATGTACGCAGCCAGATCGCAGGCTCTTGTTTCCATGAACTCTCGCAAAGCCAACACTCCCTGCACATCGTTCTAGGAAAGTGTATGTGAATGTCTGCTTCCTTATGTCCCTGTTTGATCTGCAAATCTTTTTATTTGTCCTAAGACGAAATATGTGCTATACTATCCTAAATTGGAGGATTATGCACAAAGGAGGCGGATCATGGACCAACGAGATATGTACATACCGGAACAGGATTGGCGTAAGCTGCTGGCCGCCGCCTCCGGTGACAGTGCCCTGTTATATTTGTATCTCCGCGCAGGCGGAGCGGTTGAAGGTGCGGAATCTGCACTGCGGATGTCTGCCGCACGGCTGAACTGCGCCGTTTCTTCCCTGCAGCAGTTGGGACTGTGGCAAGAGAAAAACGCCGAAAAGCCTCTTCGCCCCGCAGAACCCCCGGTCTACTCCGAAGAAGAACTGATCCGCCAGCAGCGGCAGGATTCCAACTTCCAGCGATTGGTGGGAGAAACCCAGCGCAGACTGGGCAAGCTGCTCAGCACCGAAGAACTGAAGATCCTTCTCTCCTTCTATGATTATCTTGGCATGTCTGCAGAGGTGGTCAGTGTACTGATTTCCTACTGCATCCGCCGATCCCAGGCCCGGGGCGGCCAGCGAAATCCTTCCATGCGCGCCATTGAGAGAGAGGCCTATTACTGGTCGGATCTGGGCATTGAAACGATGGAAGAAGCCGCTGCCTATATGCAGGCCCAGCTGGAAAAGCAGACAGAAGTCGGCAACATCCGGGAGGTTTTGCAGCTTTCCAGCCGAAAACTGACCGCCCCTGAGGAAAAAATGGTCCTGCAATGGCTGGACTGGGGCTTTGGAGAAGCCGAAATTTCCAAAGCATACGAAAAAACCTGCATGAACACCGGTGGCCTCAAGTGGCCCTATCTGAATTCCATTCTCAAAAGCTGGCATGAGCAGGGGCTTCACTCTGTGCAGGCCATTGATGCCGGTGATAAGGCTCCGACCAAGCCCGGCTCTGCAGCTTCGCAACCGGCTCAGAAGAGCCAGTTGGAGCAAGAGGCCATTCGCCGCATGATGGAACGCAAGAAGGAGGATGAGTAATCCATGGCATACAGCGAAGCCGTATTGCGCCGCGCACAGACAAGGCTGGCGCAGGCCAAGGCAGACCACGAATCCGAAATCAATGCCCGTATGGAGGCTATCTATACCCAGTATCCCCGGCTGTCGGAAATTGACCGTTCCATGCGTCAGTCCGTCGCAAAAGCTGTCAGTGTGGCCTTCCGCAAAGGCTGCGACACCACGGCCGCCATTGCTGCCATCAAAGAAGAAAATCTCGCTCTGCAAAGAGAACGGGAATGGATCCTGGAAGCCAATGACCTGGACGAGAGTCTGCTGGAAAACACACCTTTCTGCCCCCACTGCGGCGGCAGCGGCTATGTAGGCGCCGCCATGTGTGAATGCTTACGGGAGCTTTGCAGACAGGAGCAGAAAAAAGAACTCTCCAGCCTTCTCAGCGGCAAGGAGAGTTTCGACCAGTTCCGTCTGGACTACTACCCCGATGAACCGGATGCCCAGTTGGGCGTCAGCCCCAGACAGCTGATGCAGAATACATATCAGTATTGCCGTCAGTATGCCAGATCCTTCAGCCGCAAATCCCCTTCCCTGCTGTTTACCGGTGCACCGGGACTCGGTAAGACATTCTTGTCTGCCTGCATCGCCCGAACCGTAGCTGACAACGGCTTTTCCGTCGTCTACGAAACCGCAGGAAAACTGTTTGCAGACTTTGAAGCCGTGAAATTTGGCGGAGACGAAAGTGATCTGACCAGAAAGTATCTGGAGTGCGATCTGCTTATCATCGACGATCTCGGCACGGAAATGACCACGCAGTTTACCCAGTCCGTCCTGTATCAGGTCATCAACACCCGTATGATGGACAACAATCCTGTGATCATCTCCACCAACCTCGGTACCGATGCCATCACCCACCGCTATTCCGGTCCTATCGCTTCCAGACTACTGGGCATCTGCCAGGTGTGCATGTTCCTTGGTCAGGATATCCGGCAGATCCAGCGATGATAAATTCTTGCAGACTGCATACCCTATGCAAGTGTTCGATTGGAGGAATCCTATGTTCAGTCAAACCATCGACCAGCTGCTCCCCTTTCTCCAGCTGATTCAACAGCCGGCATTCTGCCTGCGGCAGGACAACTCTGTGGTCTGCAATGGCGAAGCCCGGCATCTGGCCCCCTATTCCGGTGCTGAACTGGCGAGTTGGCTTGGCAGCAGTGCCCCCCTCTATGACCAATGGAATAAAGTGGATGCTCTGACACTGCCGATTTCTCTGGGCAGCCAAAATGCCAGTGTGATCATCCATCCCCTTGCAGACGGTTTTTTGTTCCTCATCAACGACAGTCGCAATCTGACTGCCGGCTCGGATACCATGTCTGTGGCAGCACAGGTTCTGCGGCAGCCTCTCACCGAACTGCACAGTCTGACCCAGCAGCTTTCCGAGGATCTGGAGGAAATGGAGGATCCCATTCTGCAAAGACAGTCCGCTGCCATTACCCGCCACATCTATCGTCTCAGCCGCATTGCCTGCAATCTGGCGGATCTGGAGCAGATCAGCAATGGCTCTTATCAGCCGCGGCTGGAAAAGCTGTCTCTGACCGACTATCTGGAAGAACTGACGCAGGAGATGACGGAGATCTGCCGCAGTGCCGGCCGCACTTTGATCTGCACTCTGCCTGCCAAGGCCACCAGTGTTTCTGCAGATGCTGCATTGCTGGAGCGGGCCATTCTCAATTTGCTCTCCAATGCCATTAAATACGGCGATGAAACCATGCCCATCACATTCTCTGCAGAAACAACTCCCACGGCAGTTTACTTCCGTATGAAAAACACCTGCTCTGAAGCCGACAGCGATCTGCTCAGTGCCGCGTTCCAGCGAATCAGCCGACGGGGTGTTCTCCCCGATCCCCAGTGGGGCATTGGGTTGGGTCTGCCGATGACACGGTATATTGCCCATCTTATGGGTGGTGCTGTAGCTGTGGAGGTAAGCAAGGACAACGAGGCAACGGTCACTATGTCCATCAGCAGAAAGAATACTTCTTCTGAAGTTCGCGTCCCCATACTTCCGCCCATTGATTACACCGGCGGTATGCGCCACTCTCTGGTGGAACTTTCCGATGTTCTGCCCGATGAATGCTTCGACAGCGTTTCCCTGTAAAAAGAACGGCTCTGACGGATGTCAGCGCCGTTCTTTTTTATTGTTTTCTCCATGTGGAAGGCATAAGCAAAATCAACATGGGAAATAATTCCAGACGACCGAAGAGCATGTCCATCGTCAACACGATCTTTGACAGCGGAGAGAAGAATGCAAAATTCCCCGCAGGACCTACCATAGATAAGCCGGGACCAATGTTATTGAGTGTTGCCTCTACCGCAGTCACTGTTGTGACAAAATCGTAGTTATCCAAAGAAACCAGCAGCATGGAAACCACAGTCACTGCCACATAGATCACCAGATAGCCGAATACACCACGAATGGTTTCCGGTGGCACCTGCTTGCCATCCAGTGTCAGTACCTTGACCGTTCTGGGATGGAGCAGCTTTTGCACTTCATGGAGGGCACTTTTGACCACAATCACCACACGCGAAACCTTAATGCCGCCGCCTGTAGAGCCTGCGCAGGCACCAACTACCATGAGCATCACCAAAATCAGTCTGCTCAGTTCCGGCCATTGGTTAAAATCCACCGTGGCAAAGCCGGTGGTTGTGATCACCGAAGACACAGAGAAAAAGGCATGGTGCAGCGCATCCCGTACAGAGGGAAACAACGGAATAGTATTGGCAGTGATGATCAATGTACAGACCGCAATAATCGCAAAATAGGTCCAGACCTCCGTGTTCCGCACAGCCGTTCTGAACTTCCGCATAAGCAAAAAGAAATAGAAGTTGAAGTTCACACCGAACAGCACCATAAATACTGCAATGACCGACTGCAGATAACGGCTTTCGTAGTAGCCAATGGATGCCGCCTTTACGCCAAAACCGCCGGTACCGGCTGTACCGAAGGCATGGCACAGACTGTCAAACACCGGCATACCGCCCAGCACAAGCAGGAGCACCAGCACGGCTGTCATGACCATATAAATTCCATAAAGAGTCGCCGCAGACTTTCGCATATTGGGCATGACTTTACCCACAGAGGGTCCGGGGCTTTCCGCACGGAGCAGATGGTTGGATTCGCCACCGCCCATATTGACCAGCGCGAGCATAAAAACCAGAATACCCATACCGCCGATCCAATGGGTCATACTGCGCCAGAAAAGCATGCAATGATCCAACGCTTCCACATTGAGCAAGATGCTGGAACCGGTCGTTGTAAAGCCGGAAGCCGTCTCAAATACTGCATCCAGATAAGAAGGAATCTGCCCCGACAGGAAGAATGGCACTGCACCGATCAAGGAAATGACAATCCATGCCAATGCAGTGATGACAAAACCTTCCTTGGCATACATACTGCGGTTTCTGACTTTGATGCGGGTCAGCCCAAAGCCCACAAGTGCAGATGCCAGAATGGACATCAGAAAATACCATCCGGAAGGTTCGCCGTAAATCACAGCCACCAGCAATGCAGGAGTCATAAACGCAGCCAGTATAAGAATGATAGAGCCCATCAGACGGGCGATCATACGATAATTCATAGCTTCTCCCGTTTACTTTTTTACTGCAAAAATATCATCCAGGCTCTGCAGGCCACTATGCGTGGTGACAACAATGACACTATCGCCCACCTCAATGGTATCGCTGCCGCGAGGGGTGATGGTCTTGCCATTTCTGGAAATACAACCCACCAACACATTGTTTTTCAGAGAAAGCTCCTGCAAAGGGATACCACAGAACCAGGATGCTGCCGTCACATGGAATTCCATAGCTTCTGCCTTACCGTTGGCGATCTTACACAGGGTCTCCATACTGGCATAGGCATCGGAAGCCTGCATGGCGCGGACATACCGCACCACATTGTCGGCACAAATTCGGCGAGGATAGAACACAGAGCCCAGTTCCAGTTGATTGACAATATCCTCATAGGAATCCCGGTTGACCTTGGTAATGACTTTGGCATCGGTGGTCTGTCTTGCATAGAGGGAAAGAAGGATATTTTCCTCATCAATGCCTGTCATGGCAGCCACAGCATCCATGTGATCCAAGCCTTCCTCCTGCAGCAGCCGCTGATCGGTGCCGTCACCAAGAATGATGGCTGCATCCGGAAGCAGTTCGCTGAGTTCCTCACAGCGGGATTTATCTGCTTCCACAATTTTTACATCCATGCCGGCTTCCAGAAGCTGCTTGGACAGATAATAACCCATATGGCCGCCGCCAATGACCATAGCCTGCCGCACTTTCGCCTTGCCGACACCAATTTGACGGAAGAATCGCTGGGCTTCCTTGGGGCTTGCTACAATAGAAATACGGTCGCCGGCCTGCAGGCGGAACTCACCGGAGGGGATATAGACTTCCCGCTCACCCCGCTCCACAGCGCAAATCAGAACCTTTGCACGGATTTTGCCCATTTCCATCAAGGCAAGACCGTTCAGAGGTGACTGCTCGGATACACTATATTTCAGGATTTCCACCTGCCCTTTGGCAAAGGTGTCGATCTTAATGGCAGTGGGGAATCGCAGAACGCGGGCCATTTCCAGCGCACATTCCCGTTCGGGATTGATGGACATACTAAGACCCAAATCCGATTTGATCAAATTGAGTTCCTCTACATATTGAGGATTGCGCACGCGGGCAATGGTATGCTTTGCTCCCAGCTTTTTGGCAATCAAACAACAGAGCAAATTCAGTTCATCTGCACCGGTACAGGCAATGAGCAGATCTGCCGACTCTACACCGGCTTCTTTCTGCACCAGATGGGACGATCCATCGCCCTCCACGATCATAACATCCAGATCCTTATTGGATTGTTCCAGCGGTTCGGCATTATGATCAATCAGTGTAACTGCATGACTCTCCCGAGAGAGCTGTTCTGCCAGTACACTGCCGATCTTGCCATCACCGACAATGATGATCTTCATAAAAAGACCCCCAACATAATGGTATAATAGTATTCTACCATATTATTATTTTGATTGCAAGAAATGGCATCACAGAACAAATATTGCCAAAGAGTCAGAAAACCTTGACTTTCCGATTTTGCATGATATAATATAATTGCCGAAAAATCGAGCAAAGGATTGGTGTAAGTTATGGATATCTTTGACATTCTGGCTTTGATTGGCGGACTTTGTCTGTTCCTCTTTGGTATGGACGTCATGGGCGAATCCCTGAAACGTGCCGCCGGTGATTCACTGAAAAGCATCCTGAGCAAGCTGACCAACAATAAGATCCTCGGCTTTCTGACCGGTTTGACGGTAACAGCCATCATCCAGTCCTCCTCCGCCACCACGGTTATGGTGGTCGGTTTCGTCAACTCCAGTCTGATGTCCCTGAAACAGGCGATCAATGTCATCATGGGCGCCAACGTGGGCACCACCGTCACCGCATGGATTCTCAGCCTTTCCGGCGTCGGCGGTGACAGTCTGTTCCTGAAGCTGCTGAAGCCCACATCCTTCACTCCTATTCTTGCTCTGATCGGCATTGTTCTGCAAATGACTGCCAAAAGCAGCAAAAAGAAGGATGCCGGTGCCATTCTGCTTGGCTTTGCCACTCTGATGTTCGGCATGGATGCCATGTCCGATGCCGTTGGTGGTCTGCGTGACATTCCCGCATTCCAGCAGATGTTCATTCTGTTCTCCAATCCCATTCTGGGTGTTTTGGTCGGTGCTGTTCTCACTGCCATCATCCAGTCTTCCTCCGCATCCGTCGGCATTCTGCAGGCCCTGTCCGCCACCGGACAGGTGACCAACGGTGCCGCCATTCCCATCATCATGGGTCAGGGCATTGGCACTTGTATCACCGCTGTAATCTCCTCTGTGGGCACTACCAGAAATGCAAGACGCGCCGCTCTTGTACATCTGAGTTTTAATGTCATCGGTACCGTCGTCTGGTTGTCTGTGTTCTGCATTTTCAGAGCCGTTTTTGCGCCCGTATTCCTGAATGAAGCGGCCAATTTCCTGTCTATTGCTATTTTCAACACTGCATTCAAGCTGTTATGTACTGTTCTGCTCCTTCCCATGTCCGGATTGCTGGAGAAGCTGTCCTACTGGCTTCTGCCCGATGCTGAAGCACCGGAAGCTGTTTCCATTCTGGATGAGCGTCTGCTGGCAACTCCCGCTGTCGCTTTGCAGCAAAGCCATGCCGTGGCTTTGGAAATGGCGGAATGCTCCATCAGCTGTCTGAAAAAGGCTTTGCGTTCTCTGACTGCGTATACCCCTGCTCTGGCAAAAGAAATCCGCCAGGAAGAAGATCAGAGTGATACCTACGAAGATATTCTGGGTTCTTATCTGGTCAAAGTCAGTAACCTGCAGCTCAGTGATGACGACAACCGCGATGCCACCATGCTGCTGAAGCTGATCGGTGACTTTGAACGAATTTCTGACCACAGTGTGAACATTCTGGAATCCGCCGAGGAAATGCGTGAGAAGGGCTTGACCTTCTCCCCCGCTGCTCAGAAGGAATTGTCTGTGCTTACCAGTGCTGTCAGCGAGATTCTGGACCTCTCTCTGGAAGCCTTCCGCACCGGCAACGACGATGCAATTTCTTCCGTCGAACCTCTGGAACAGGTTATCGACCGTCTGAAGGAGATTCTCCGCACCAACCACATTCTCCGTCTGCAGCAGGGCGAATGCACCATCCATGTAGGCTTTGTATGGTCTGATCTGCTGACCAACCTGAGCCGTACTTCTGACCACTGCTCCAATATCGCCGGCTGCCTCATTGATATGAAGAGCCATGATATGAACACCCACGCCCACCTGCGTGCCATCAAGAAGTCCAACGAGGAATTTATGGCAAAGCTGGAAGCCTACTCCAACAAATACGCAGTTTAAGGCCACACAAACACGCAAAAAGCCGCCCAAACGGGCGGCTTTCTTGCACTCTATTTTCAGATTATCAAGCTGCAAACCAGATCGGTGTATTCTGTGGGATTTTCCAGAGGCAGATCCGCAATGAGCAGCGCCTGATTCCACAGCAGTTTGGCATACTTCTCTGCTTTTTCCTGATCGGCAGTCATGGCAGCTTCCAAAGCCGCAAAGACAGGATGCCCGGCATTCAGTTCCAGCACTCTGCCGCTTTCAAAGGCAAATTCCGGATTGACCCGCTTCATATACTTTTCCATTTCAAAGCTCATGCCGGCTTCCGGAACAAGACAGACAGGATGGCTGCGGAGCGTCTTGCTGACACGGACTTCCTTGACCTTTTCGCCAAGAGCTTTCTTGACAAAATCCAGAACAGCCTGATGTGCCTTTGCATTCTCCTCTGCCTGCTTCTGCTCCTCCTCAGACTGCAGGCCCAGATCTTCCATGGCGATATTACGGAATTCTTTCTCATTGAAACGCATGAGCGTTTGGGGAACAAATTCGTCCACATCCTCGGTGAAATAGAGAATGTCATAGCCCTTTTCCCGCACCAGTTCTGCCTGGGGCAGCTGGCTCAGACGGCTGCGGCTCTCACCGGCTGCATAATAGATGTATTTCTGTTCCTCGCCCATAGCATCGGCATATTCCTGCAGGGTAATGGGCTTATCCTCCTTGGCAGACCAGAACAGCAGCAGTTCTTGCAGCAGCTCCTTGTGGGCACCGTATTCAGCAACCACACCGTACTTCAGCTGGCGGCCGAAGGCATCAAAGAACTTCTCGTACTTCTTCCGGTCATTCTTCAGCATCTTCACCAATTCGGCCTTGATCTTCTTTTCCAGATTGGCTGCGATGATCTTCAGCTGGCGGTCATGCTGGAGCATTTCACGGGAGATGTTCAGGCTCAGATCCTGAGAGTCCACCACACCCTTGACAAAACGGAAGTGCTCCGGCAGCAGGTCTTCACAGTTTTCCATGATCAGAACACCGGAAGAATACAGCTGCAGGCCCTTCTTATATTCCTTTGTATAATAGTTATAAGGAGTCTTACCGGGAACGAACAGCATAGCCTTGTAGGTCACAGCACCTTCCACACTGAAATGGATGGTTGCCAGCGGATCTTCAAAGTCAAAGAACTTATCCTTATAGAAGCCGCTGTATTCTTCCTCCGTGATGTCCTTCTTGGGACGCTGCCACAGAGGTACCATGGAGTTGAACACTTCCGTTTCCACCACGGTTTCATACTCCGGCTTGGGTACTTCTTCCCCCTCTGCCACTTCCGGCATTTCCTTCATCCGCTTGCTTTCCACATCCATCTTGACGGGATAGCGGATGTAGTCGGAATACTTCTTGACCAGATTGCGCAGTTCCCAACTCTTGAGATAGCGGGAATACTGCTCGTCTTCCGTATCTTCTTTCAGCTTGAGGATGATGTCCGTACCGGGATTTTCCTTTTCGCAGGCGGTCATGGTATAGCCGTCGGCACCAGAGGACTGCCACATCCACGCTTCTTCACTGCCATACTTTCTGGACACCACGGTGGCATTATCCGCCACCCTAACGGCAGAATAGAAGCCCACACCAAACTGACCGATGATATCCACATCTGCATTTTCATCCAGCTGCTTCTTGAATGCCAGAGAACCGCTCTTGGCAATGGTGCCCAGGTTTTCTTCCATCTCCGCCTTGGTCATACCGATACCGTTGTCGGAAATGGTCAGCAGACGGTACTTTTCATCAGTTTTCAGTTCAATGCAGAAGTCATCCCGGTTCAAACCGACATTCTGATCGGTCAATGCCTGATAGGCCAGCTTGTCAATGGCATCGGAGGCATTGGAAATAATCTCCCGCAGGAAAATTTCCTGATTGGTATAAATTGAGTGGATCATCAGGTCCAGGAGCCGTTTGCTCTCCGCCTGAAATTCTTTCTTTTCCATAAAGGCACTTCCTTTGTTGTTTTAGCACTCTTTCTTCCAGAGTGCTAAAACCTATTATAGCCTCTTTTTCCTGTTTTGCAAGAGGGTTTACAGAAAATTCAAAAACAATTCTTTTGGAAAAAGCCGTCAATTCCTCTTGCATCCGGAATATTTCTGTGTTAGAATACTTTGGTATGTGAAAAGCGATGACCGAGTTGCCAAAGATCATCACCGGCTGCAGAGAGGACGGGGTTGCTGAAACCGTCTGCCGGCGTTCCACGGCCTTCCCTCGTGAGCTGCGGCCTGAATGTTCAGTAGGGTTTGCCGGATGCCTCCGTTATGGGCAGAAAGTGCGCCGTATGGCGAATTTGGGTGGTACCGCGGAAGAATGTCTTTCGTCCCTTTGGGGATGAAGGGCTTTTTTTATTTATAAATTCAACTAAAAGGAGTTTTGATCTGATATGAAGCAGCAGCTGGAAACCATTCGGCGGGAAGCCCTTGCCGCACTGGATGCAGCAACAGATGCACAGGAACTGGATGCCCTCCGCGTCCGTTATCTGGGCAAAAAGGGTGAGCTGACCGCCGTTCTGAAGATGATGGGCAAGCTCTCCGCAGAAGAACGCCCCGTCATGGGTCAGGTGGCAAACGCCGTCCGTGCCGACATCGAGGAAAAGCTGGAACAGGCCAAGTCCGCCATTGCCGCAAAGGCCATGGAAGCCCGCCTGAAGGAAGAAGCCATTGATGTGACCATCCCCGGCGAAGCCGTGGAACTGGGTCATCAGCACCCCATGAACATGGTGCTGCAGGAGATCAAGGACATCTTCGTTGGTATGGGTTATCAGGTGGTCGACGGTCCCGAAGTGGAGCTGTCCAGCTACAATTTCACCCGTCTGAACATCGAGGAAGGCCATCCCTCCCGTGACCGCAGCGATACCTTCTACTTCACCGATGACGACAGTGTCATCCTCCGTACCCAGACCAGCCCCATGCAGATCCGTTTTATGGAAAACAACAAACCTCCCCTGTGCATGCTGGCCCCCGGCCGCGTGTTCCGTAAGGATGAGGCAGATGCTACCCACTCCCCCATGTTCCATCAGATTGAAGGTCTGGTGGTTGCTGAGAACATTACCATGGGCGACCTGAAGGGTGCGCTGATCAACATTATGCGCCGCATCTACGGTGCCGATTCCCAGATGCGTTTCCGTCCCCACCACTTCCCCTTCACCGAACCCAGCTGCGAAATGGACATGCAGTGCCATAAGTGCCACGGCACCGGCGAAGTGGACGGTCATGTCTGCTCCACCTGCCACGGCGAAGGCTGGATCGAACTGCTGGGCGCCGGTATGGTTCACCCCACGGTTCTGGAAAACTGCGGCATTGACCCCGAAAAATACTCCGGCTTCGCTTTCGGCATGGGTCTGGAGCGTATGGCCATGGGCCGTCTGCGCATCAATGACCTGCGTCTGATCTTCGACAACGATGTCCGGTTCCTGAACCAGTTTTAAGGAGGGATAGCAACATGAAACTCAACAGAAAATGGCTCCATGAGGAATTCGTGGATCTGTCCCATGTGTCTGACAAGGAATATGTGGAAACCATGACCGTCTTCGGTCAGAAGGTGGAAACCTACGAGCGCATGGACGCTGAAATCAAGAATGTTGTGGTGGCAAAGGTCCTGTCCATGGTCCGTCACCCCAACTCCGACCATATGTGGATCTGCCAGGTGGATGTGGGTCAGGAAGAGCCTGTCCAGATCGTCACCGGCGCACAGAACGTCCATGAGGGCGATCTGGTTCCTGCAGCCCTGCACAACTCCTGGCTGCCCGGCGGTGTGCATATCACCAAGGGCAAGCTCCGCGGAGAGCCTTCCAACGGCATGCTCTGCTCCTTTGTGGAGCTGGGTCTGACCCAGAATGATCTGCCCGGTGCCTATGAAGACGGCATCTGGATCCTCAACGACGAAGACTGCACCGTGGGTCAGGACATCAACCTGCTCATCGGCAATGACGATACCATCGTGGACTTCGAAATCACCAACAACCGTCCCGACTGCTACTCCATCATCGGTCTGGCACGCGAATCCGCAGCCGCGTTCGGTCTGCCCATGAAGCACCATGAGCCCGCTGTCAAGGGTTCTGATGCTGGCTCCATTTTCGAGAAGCTGGATGTGGAAGTACCTGCTGAGCATCTCTGCAACCGCTACACTGCCAGAATGGTCGCCAATGTCAAGATTGGTCCTTCTCCCAAGTGGCTGCGTCAGCGTCTGCGTGCCAACGGTGTCCGTCCCATCAACAACATCGTGGACATCACCAACTATGTCATGCTGGAGTACGGCCAGCCCATGCACGCTTTCGACTACCGCTATATCTCCTCCGGCAAAATCGTTGTCCGTGAGGCTGCGGAAGGCGAAACCCTCACCACTCTGGACGGTAATGTCCGCGCACTGACCCCCGGCATGCTGGTCATTGCCGATGACGACCGCGCCATCGGTCTGGCCGGTGTTATGGGCGGCGAAAATTCCGAAATCGTGGACGATACCACCACTGTGGTCTTTGAAAGCGCCAACTTCAACGGCACCTCCATCCGTCAGACCGCTCTGGCTCTGGGTATGCGCACCGAAGCTTCCGGCAAGTTCGAGAAAAATCTGGATCCCATGATGACTGTTCCCGCTGTCAACCGCGCCTGCGAACTGGTGGAACTGCTGAATGCCGGCGATGTGCTGGACGGCACCATCGACGTGATCAACTACGTGCCGCAGCCCAAAACGCTGACGCTGGAGCCCGAAAAGATCAACCGCCTGCTGGGTACTGACATTTCCAAGGAGCAGATGGTCGCTTATCTGGAAGCGCTGGAAATTCCCGTGGAAGTCGATACCATCCATGTTCCCTCCTTCCGTCCCGACCTGATCCGGATGGCGGATATCGCAGAAGAAGTGGGCCGCAGCTTCGGCTACAACGAGATCCCCACCACTGCCTTCAAGACCTCTACCCAGGGCGGCTACACCCCCTTCATGCAGGCCGAAACCAAGGCAGGCAGCCTGTGCCGTGCACTGGGCTACAGTGAGATCATCACCTACTCCTTCGTTTCCCCCAATGTCTTCGATCAGATCCGTCTGCCTGCAGACTGCAATCTGAGAAATGCCCTGCGCATCCAGAACCCTCTGGGCGAAGACACTTCCATCATGCGTACCATTGCTCTGCCTTCCATGCTGGAGATCCTGAGCAGAAACAATGCTTACCACAACAAGTCCGCCAAGCTGTATGAACTGGCTAAGATCTATCTGCCCATGGAAGGCGAAGTGCTCCCCGAAGAACCCAAGATGCTTCTTCTGGGTACCTATGGCGCAGGCGAATCCTTCTTCTCTCTGAAGGGTGAAGTGGAAGCCATCTTCGCCGGTCTGCGGATGAAGAAAGCCTCCTACACCGCTGTCAGCGACAATCCCTCCTATCACCCCGGCCGCTGCGCCAAAGTCACTGTGGACGGCGTGGATGTGGGTTATATGGGTCAGGTTCATCCTCTGGTATGTCAGAACTACGATATGGATACCGAAGTCTACTGCGCAGAACTGAACTTCTCCAAGCTTTTTGAGATGATTCTGCCGGAACCCACCTACACCCCCCTGCCCAAGTATCCCACGGTCACCCGCGACCTGGCTCTGGTCTGTGATGAGGCTCTGACTGTGGCTCAGCTGGAAGACTGCATCACCGCTGCCGGCGGCAAGCTGCTGCGGAAGGTCACCCTGTTCGACATCTATCGCGGCAAGGGTGTGCCCGAAGGCAAGAAGTCCATGGCATTCTCTCTGGAACTCCGCGCTGATGACCGCACCCTCACCGATGAAGACTCCGTCGGTCTGGTCAACAAAGTTCTGGCAAAGCTGGAAGCTGATCTGGGCGTGCAGATTCGATAACTCTGTATTGTAACATTGCTTTTTGGAGGTAGTATTATGAGTGAGTATTCTGTCAAGGATTTTGGCTGTATTTCCAACACAAAAATTTACGGTCTGGATGAGAGCATCATCCGTGCCAAGTATCCCATGTCCACCGATACTTCTGTCCTCAATTCCGATGTGACCAAGGGCATTCTGGCGCTGGCCCAGTGCGAAAAAGGCACCGGTCATGACCAGTGGCTCACCGGTGTGGTGGTCCAGTTCGATCTGACCTACACGGTCAAGGCATGGACGGAAGCTGAGCGGTATCACTTCCTCAACTTTGTTTCCAGCCAGTCCACCATGCACCGCATTGCCCAGTTTGATCTGGATCAGCAGTACGATGAACACACTGATCCCAGAGTGGTAGAAATTGTCAAGGAACTGGTTGCCAAGTACAACGAAACCAAGGACCCGGAGGATTATCTCCGCGTGCTCATGTCCAACCCCTGCGGCTTCAAACTCACTGCCGGTATGACCACCAATTACCGCCAGCTGAAGACCATTTATGCCCAGCGGCGCACCCATCGGCTGCCTGAATGGCGGGAATTCTGCGCATGGATTGAAACGCTGCCCATGGCAGAGTTGATCGTTGGCTGAAACATTGACAAGTGCGTTAAAATAGAGTAAAATACGGATATAATCCAAGCAAGGAGGTAGTCGCATGGATCCTAATACCATTAAATTCGTAGTACCCGATGACGGTTCTGCTCAAATGAAAGCAATTCTGTCTGCTGTGTATGGCTCTCTGAGTGAAAAGGGATATAATCCCATTAACCAGATCGTCGGCTATCTTCTTTCCGAAGATCCCACCTATATCACCAATTACAACAATGCCCGCAGCATGATCTGCAAGCTGGATCGTGACGAACTGCTCCAGGAGATCGTTCGCCACTATCTGTTCGACTGATCATAAGCGACTCCACAGGCGGCCTTGAGGCCGCCTGTTTTCCCTATTGCTGTACCCCCGTGTATCCCCAAAACAACATCCAACACCCCAATACTTCCCTGGACCAATTGTTGCATTTTGTCATGCCTTATCGGATTATGTAAATCTATGGTTGACAAATAAAATACAATATGTTACAATTTGGTTACACTATTACAGGAGGTCCCTATGGCTGACCAAAAAGAACTGCTCACTTACAAGGGTCACCCCTTGATGCGCAAGGATAACATGATCTATTACGGCTCCATGGCCGATGCATACATTGTGATGCTCCAAATTTTGGAGACCAAAACGGAAAATGACCTGGAACTGGCAACGAGAGTTTCCGTCCAGCTGCAGTTGACCGATCCCAGCGTGCGTGCTAAGGATCGCGTCGTTAAGAAAAGTGAAAAGGACGGCCTCTACACGGCATTGGATGTTGGCTGTGTCTGGCTGGAGCGCGCACTGTCTTCCAAGTAAGGAGGATCTTTGGGGAATACACGGAGGTACATCATGAAGCGTTATGCAATCAAAGTACTGACGGTCATTCTGACCGTCTGTCTTTTTGTGTCCATCTTTTCTGTGGGCGCATCTGCCATTGAACTGAAAACCGGCATCGGTCTGGTGGAGAGCAATGGCCTGCGTCTGCGGGCAAAACCCAATACGGACGCAGAAATCCTCGCCACCGCCGCCTACGGCGATCAGGTGGTCATCATTCGTCAGGTCGGTGAATGGTATCTCGTGGACTATAACCTGCTGATCGGTTATGTCCATTCCGACTATGTCTCTATCCGGGACAAGGCCAACATTGAACTGGGCTACGGTATCGTGGAAGGCTCCGCGGTCAATCTGCGGGCAAAACCCGATACTTCCAGCGATCATCTGGCTACCCTCAACATGGGCGATACCGCCTATATCATCGGCTTTAACTGCGGCTGGTACAAGGTCCAGTACGAAGGTCAGACCGGTTACATCCGTTCCGATCTGCTGGCTTTGACCGAAGCTCCCAAAACCAACTCTCAGGCTTCTGTGGGCAAGGCACCCGTGGTCGTCACCCTCGGCGACAAGGCTGTGAATATCGCCTATGACTACATGGGCGTCCCCTATGTCTGGGGCGGCACCACACCCAAGGGCTTTGACTGCTCCGGTTTTACCAAATATGTGTTCAATCAGATGGGTGTGACCCTCAACCGTACCGCAGCACAGCAGCTGAAAAACGGTTATGAAGTCACCAATCTGCAGACCGGTGATTTGGTCTTCTTCAACAATACATATGCCACCTCTGCTGCCGCTTCCCATGTGGGCATCTACATCGGCAACAACCAGTTTATCCATGCTGCCGCAGGCGGTGTCAAGGTGACCAGTCTGGATCACGAATATTACGCGCCCCGCTATATTGGCGCAAGACGCGTGGTGTAACCCATAAAAAAAAGACGGCTTTAGCCGTCTTTTTTTTATGCTTTATTTGCCGCATAGTTTCTGATAGAATATAAGAAAAACAAAAGGAGACTCCCATGAATATTCTGATCTGCAATGTAGGCAGCACTTCTCTGAAATATCAGCTGTTCGACATGACCAACGGCGAGCAGGTACTGGCAGCAGGCGGTGCAGAGCGTGTCGGCGCCGCCAAGAGCCTGTTTTACCATAAGAACAACAAGACGGGTGATAGCGTTCGAGCAGAAGCCGTCTTCCCCACCCATAAGGAAGCCATCAGCAACATGCTGGAGCATCTGCTGGCAGGCTGCATCGAATCTCTGGAAGAGATCGCCTGCGTGGGCTTTAAGGTTGTCCATGCCAAGGGTGTCACCGGTGTGCAGTATCTGACAGAAGATGTGCTGCAGGCTATGGCGGATTTTAATTCCGTCGCCCCTGCCCACAATCCCCCCTATATTGCCGCCATCCGCCAGTTTCAGGCGCTGATGCCCAATACACCTATGATCGGTTCCTTTGAAACGGCATTCCATGCCAATATGCCGCCGGAAGCCAGCCTCTATTCCATTCCCTGGGAACTGACGGAGCGACATGCCATCCACCGCTACGGCTTCCACGGCGCATCCCACGAATATATGACGAACTGGGCCGCGGAAAAGACGGGCCGCAGCGATCTCAAGCTGATCTCCTGCCATCTGGGCGGCAGCGGTTCGCTGACCGCTGTGGAATCCGGCCGCAGCATCGATACCACCATGGGCCTCTCCCTGCAGTGCGGCGTGATGCAGAATAACCGCATCGCCGATATTGACCCCTATATCATTTTCTATCTGGTGGAAGAATGCGGCATGACGCTGCAGGAAGTCAAGACCATGCTGCAAACCAAGAGCGGCCTGCTGGGCATGAGCGGCGTTTCCAACGACCTGCGCGATGTGGAAGAAGCTG
>JAZNFJ010000045.1:0-14653 GCA_045589035.1 Candidatus Avilachnospira sp.
TGTTCACTCATGATAATGTCCTCCTAATGTGTTATTTGGTCCGTAAGCTGGCAGGCTCACCGCCATTTTAACACATTAGGATTCTTTTCATCGCTTAAGCTCTTTTGAACCACGCGACTATCGCGTGGTTTTCGTATACAAAAAACGGGGCCGAAAACGGCCCCGTCCTGCATTGCAAACAATTATTTCTTTTCCAGAGGTCTGCCTTCCTTGTCGGTGAACTTATTGACCAGGATCTTGATGAAGTCGATGAGCCAGCCGATACCGAAGACACCGCCGGTCAGCAGCCACAGGATGCCAGTGCCGGTCTTGCCCACATAGAAGCGATGGACACCGAAGCCGCCCAGGAAGAAGCACAGCAGTAGGGTGACAACCCAATTTCTGGGAGGGCTGATCGCATCCAGAACTTCTTCTTCGGTAGGATGGACAAAGTCCTCCACAGCCTCGCCGGCCAGGATCTTCTTTGCAGTTTCGGTCACCTCATCGATATAGGCGCCGCGCTGCATGGGCAGATCCAGCATGCCCTTGACACCCTTACGGCCCAGGCTGTTCTTATCGGTGCGCATGGAGAAACCGCCCATGCTCACATTGGAGGTATTTTCCTGCACCAGAGGTGTGACCTTAACAATGTTTTCCTTGACAGAGATGTGGATGATCACATCGGTGACCTTTTCCTTCTTGAAGGCGATATGGGGACCGGTGATGCCCTTCTTCAGGTCAAAAGGCATCTGGAACGCAGCGGCTCTTGCCTGCAGCTTCTCATGGATTTCCTCAATGGTCAACGGTGCATGAATCTCGAAGGTTCTTGCAGATACAGCTTTTCCCATTTCAGTGATACTTGCCATTTTCGTTTCCTCCTAATTTCTTTTTATCGCACTGCCATAGGCAGTTGCTTACACTTATCCAACAGCGCCGTCAAAGGGGTAGATGGCTGTCCGGAATTCTCCGGCACCTGCCATGGAACCGATCCGGGCATAGACGGCAATGCTGCCCCACCGGTTCACAAAGATGGGCAGCTGGAAGTTCACCGCTTCTGCCGATACGGTCCATTCCAGCATCTCGTAGTAGCCGTATTCCTCCCGCTCCTCTTTGGGGATATCGGAAAAATACGCCGTGAAAACATCCTCTGCACCCTGCCGGACGGCCTCCAGGAAATAATCCCGGTCGATCAGCAGGCGGTCCACCACTTCCTCCCCGGTCAGGAATGTACCTTCCTCCAGATCGTAGTAGTAGGCACTGTGTTCCTGCCAGTTGAAGCTCTCAGCCCAGATGTGCAGATAGAGGATTCCTTCATAGATGTCGCTTTCCCAGTTCACATCCGTATAGGTGAGGAATTCTTCCTGCACCATAGCCTGCAATTCCGCTTCGATGAGCGGCGAATAGTCGTCCATGATCTGCTGATTGACCGCCATAGCGGCTGCGTCATCACCGTAAAACTGGGGCAGACGGTAGGTGTACACATAGAAGGTTTCATACTGATCCGTGTAGTGATCGGACATATCATACCAGCTGCCCAGATATGCCATGGCATCCCGCTGCTCCATATCCATCGTGAAGGGCGTCCCCAGGGGATGGAAGGTGGTCACCTTTCCATCGATGGCAAGGCTCAGACCGCCATATTCGTCTACAGACCAGTTCCACTCCATATGATGAGGATACAAACCGTCTCCGGCCTTTTCTGCCATAATCTGCACAGTGCCGGCTTCCTCCGTGAACACACCGTTGTAGATCTGCACCGGCTCTCCCGGTGTTTTCCACAGGAAGGAGAAGCCGCCGTCCTCCCGGAAGGTCACGCAGCCGGCTTCATAACCGTCCTTATAGCTCCAGATGCCAAGGATGCGTTCATCGGCAGATGCTGCATCTGCATCCAGCATCTGCTGCAGTTCCTCTGCCGTGGAATGGCAGGAGAAGGTTTCGTCCTTCACATAGTACTCAGCATCGGAATCGTCATAGTTCAGCACGATTCCTTCATCGGTCAGAGCAATGGAACGGTTCCGGGGCATGGTGTCATACAGATCACCGGAAGTCTGCATGGAAAAGGTCTGGCTTTGACCGTAGACCATGTCTGTCTGATCATTTCCATCGTAAGGCCAGAATTCCTCCGCCCAGAAGGAATAGACACTGCCCTCCATACAGAGGAAATGCTCCAGCAGGATGAAATCCGGATAGGTTGTGATCTGCACATAACCCGTTTCACCTTCCTGCTCTGAAACCAGATCCCGGTAGACACCGTCAAACACAGTCAGATTTGGTTCTTCCTCCAAAACCGGTCCCTCTTCCTGCTGTACCTCTTCCACAGCAGGCGGCTTATCCGGTGTCTCCACCGGAGACGGCACCGTCTTGCCGCAGCCCATCAGCAGCAGAAGCGCCAACAGGGCACTCATCATTCGAAGCAATCGGTTCATACCATACCTCCTGTGCTGTTATGCTGCTCCCCGGTCAGGGGGAGCAGCTTCGGTTCGGATCAATGAATTTCGATGCTTTCCAGCATAGTCATAACGTCCTCGGGATAGACACCGCGGACTTCCACAGTAAAGGCATAGCCGGTAGAGGTTTCTGCCACCAAATACATGAGGGGCATCCATTCATCATCATAGAGCTTCTGATAGGTGTTGCCGCCGATGGTGACTTCCTCGTACTCGCAGTCTGCCAGAGACAGCTGGGTGTACTCCAGTTCCTTCTCCAGAGTCGTCAGCTGGGGATCCATGATCTTCACCCAGTCGGTCGTATCCAGCTCTTCATTATACAGGACCATGGTATAGCCGTGATCCTCTTCTTCGTCCACATACCAGCCCTTATCCAGAGTGATGCTGACATAACCTGCAGGCGTCGTGACTGTCTTGCCCTCGAAGTTCTCGACCTCTTCTTCCACAGGCTCCTCTTCTGCGGGCTCAGAGAGTTCAAATACGTAGCTCAGGTCATCGCCTTCCAGTTCCAAAACACCATCTTCCAGATAGTAGTACAGGCTCTGTTCGCCAATATAGAAGCACTCGGCATCATAGAGCAGCTCCACTGCCTCACCTGCCACACTGAGGATACCGCTGCCATCCTCATAGAGTTCCACGAAGGAATTGTCGGCAATGCCGTACTCGACCATCATGTCATATTCCCAGGTGTTGCCTTCCGCGTAGAGATAGGTGGCGGCATAGTAACCTGCAGCGCCTTCCATAGTTTCCATACAAATTTCCACTTCAGACAGATCCACGGTCAGCTCGATGGGCTCCTGTTCCTCCCACATATCGTTGAAGGTATAGACCACCGGCTGTGTCAGATTCTCCAGATCGTAGACCATGCAGACTTCCAGCTCATCGCCGGGCTCGATCTCTTCATAGAGGCTGTCATCCAGCACCACATCGTTGTAGGTGTAGGAACCGGCCCACAGTTCTTCTTCGCCCTGATAGGCATAGATGGTCATGCACCAGGCGGCGCAGTCTTCGTAGTCACCGGTATTGACAAAATTAAACCAGCTCAGCAGAACGGGATCGCCAAACTCGTCGGTGGCGACTTTACTGCCAAGGTATTCCAGAGTGGCAGTTTCAGGAACCTCGATGATTTGTCCGCAGGCGCTTTCGCCGCCCAGAGGCAGCTCGCCGGGATAGGGAGACTCTGCTGCTTCCTCTTCTTCTACTTCTTCCTCAAGGATGGGCTCATCGCTGACATCTTCCAGGCCGCCGGGGCCGTCCTCAGGCACAGGTTCCTCTTTGCTGCATGCACACAGGCTGAACACCAGGCACAGAGCCAGCAGCAACGCAATCAGTTTTTTCATGATCATTTCCTCCGTTTTTCTTTTTTATCTTAAAAGCATTTGCTTTTGAGGATGAATGTTAACAAGCTCTCTCATGGCCGCAGGGGTCAGAACTTGCCCGATCTTCCGTGTCCGCCTCCCCCGATGTGGGCTTTGGAGGTGGATCCGGAATTGGTATTTGTTTCGATTTTTCTTCTCGCAGTGGTCGTGTGGGTAAACCGATCGGCACGGTGGGTCAGATTAAGAGCCTTTGACACATAATTACCTGCTTCACTCTTTTCTCTCACATTTTTCATGCCTGCTTTCAGGATACTCACCACAATCAACGCAATCAGAAACGATATGCCGATGGCAATCACATATGACATACGCCCATCTCCTTCCCTTATACGAACAGCAGCACGCTGAGAATGCTCAGTACCGCGCCGATTCCGAGGTATGTCAGCCAGTATTTCTTTTTGTCAACCGGCAGATCACCAACCAGCTTGCCTGTCTGTCCATTCATGGCAAAAAGGAAGTTCTGTCCGTTCCACCTGGTGCTGAGCAGCCAAACCGGAAGCAGGGCATAATGAACTTTTCCTCTACAAATCCGGAAATTTCGATGCTTGTGGGTAACCGTATCATAACCATCTACCGTGTTTTCCAATTCCTGTTCCAAGGTACCATAGCAGCGCTCATCCGCCCGTTCTTCACTTTCCTTCACGGTCACATCATATTTATCCGCCAGAAAACCGGGCAGATAAGCTGTGGAAAAAGGCTTCAGTTCGGAATAGTCAAAAGGCTCAATGGAATCCATATGTCCATCCGGCATTTTTGTGGAAGCATCCACAGGGATTTTTTCAAAGGCCATATCTCCGCCCCGGGCAACCACATAATGGGAAGTTTCCGTGATTTCATATTCCCCACGCCGATAGATCCGGCGTCTGGTGGCATCGAAAACTGCCATACCTTCCGCTTCTCCGTCAAAAAGCCAGAATGGTACATACACGCCCTGAACTTTTTCAATATGATTGCTGTCTTTGAAACTCTTTGGCAGGAAAAATCGCTTGCCGTAATGATTTTTCAGTGCCTCAACAGCATCCTTTTTATCCGTCTTGAAGGGTATTACAAAATCCGGTTTCAATGCACCGGAAAACTGTCCCGGTACTACTGTCGGATTGCCGCAATAAGGGCAGGATGTGGCCGCCGTAGCGGCATCGCAGATCAGCTCTGCCAGACAGGAGGGGCAGGCGTAAGTTTTCATTCCCTCCGCATTCTCTCCCCAATCATCGGTCAGCTCCGACTGATCCCATTTTTCCTGCTTTTCCGCGAATTCTTCCGCAGCTTGTTCGTCCTTCTCCTGATACAGTGCTTCGATCTCGGCCAGCTCATAGCTGGAGCCGCAGAAATCACAGGCCACTTTCCCCGTTTCCGGGTCGAAATTCAGAGGACCTGTACAGCCTGGGCACTGATAATTGGTCACTTTTGATGCCATAAGCACGACCTGCCTTCCCAAAAGGTACTTAGCCGTTTACGGCACCGCCGCAGTATTCACACTGACCGCTGGCATCGGGCGTGGTGGTGGCGCCGCAGTAGGGACAGGTCACGGCCATCCTGGAGGCGGCAGCCGCAGCAGCCGTATCTCTTGCCTGCTGGCGGGCTCCAAGGAGAATTTCCTTGATCTCCTCGCCCAACTGCTGATACTGGCGGTATTCCACGTTATCCTCTGGGCGCATTCTCGCAAGACCCGAGCCGCCAATTTCCACAGAGGAGGAATTGAGGCGGAACGTAATATCGTCAAAATAGGGGTTTCTCACCTGAATGACCATATTGAAATCATAATCATAGGTGTATCGGGGCGGTACATAGCTCACTTCGTTGCCGTCCTTGTCCGTCCGCATCAGCTCCGTGCGATCCTCATCGATGTCCAACCTGCAGCCGGTCACATCGGAGAATGCCAGAACATCCGGGTTTTCCTCCTGCAGTCTGGAGGTCTGCGCCACCATGAACAAGCCTGCATCTTCATCCAGCAGGATCTGCGTTCCCTCACCGAGGGTACGTGTCACACGAAATGCCGCCACCTTTTCCTTGTTGGCTTCCCGGTAGGCCAGCTGCTCCTTGATCTGCTCCACGGTGGAATGGCGGCGATCATCGAACCAGGGAGAAAGCTTCTTCGCACAGTTCTTGCACAGATTGCCGTCTTCCAGCTTGCGGTTGCCAAGTAAGCCGATCTCACCGCCGCAAATATCACATTGTTTTTTCTTGAATGCATCAAACAAACCCATGATATCTCTCCTTTTATCCTGTTTCAGTCAGTACGGACACTTTCTTATACCAAATCGCCGTCATCAAAGGGGTCGCCGCACTCGGGGCAGAACTTGGGAGGCTTGACGCCCTTCTCAGGCTCCCAGCCGCACTTATCGCACTTGTACTGGGGCACGCCCGCAGGCTTTCTGGCACCGCATTCGGGGCAGAACTTGCCCTTATTGACCGCACCGCAAGCGCAGGTCCAGCCGTCCTCGGGCTTCTTTGCACCGCACTCAGGGCAGAACTTTCCGGTGGCTGTTGCGCCGCAGGCGCACTGCCAACTGTCGGCAGCCTTGGGTTCCGGCTTCTTGGCGCCACACTCGGGGCAGAACTTGCCGGTAGCCGTTGCGCCGCAGGCGCAAGTCCAACCGGCTGCCGCAGGTGCAGCAGGTGCAGGCTGTGCGTACTGTTGCGGCTGCTGCTGGCCCATCTGGAACAGATTGGCTGCGCTTGCGCCACCCATCTGTCCTGCCATACCCATGCCCATAAAGGCCATTGCAGGGCCGGTTGCTGTATTGGCCGCAGCCGCTTCCATGGCATTGGCCTGCGCACCTGCCACGCGTGCGCCTGCCAGGGTGGGATCGGAATAGAACAGGCTCTCCTGCATCTGGCGGATCTTCTTTTCGGATTCTTCATCGGGTCGGATGGAAGAAATACCGAAGGACACAATTTCGATACCGCGAAGATCTCGCCACTTCCTGGACAGCAGCTCATTGAGGCTGTCTGCCATTTCCATGGTGTGCATGGTCAGGTCGGAGTAGATGATGCCCTTCTGGGCGATCTGGCCGAAGGCGGGAGACAGGGCCGTCAGCAGCTCTGTACGCATCTGGCTCTCCATCTCGGCTCTGGTGTAATCCTGCTCCACATTGCCGCAGGCGTTCTTATAGAACAGCATAGGATCTGCCACACGGAAAGAATATTCGCCGAAGCAGCGGATGCCGATGGTGAGGGTTCTGGAAACAGCGCGGTCCACCAGCGCCGTAATGGAAATGGGGGCGGGGGTTCCGTACTTGTTGCCCATGATCTCCTTGGTGTTGAAGAAATAGACTCTCTGATCCTTTGCAGGCTCACCGCCGAAGGTGAAGCGCTTACCCAGAGCGGCAAAGGACTGGCGAATGCCCTCACCCAGATTGCCACAGAAAATGGTGGGTTCAGTGGAAGCATCGTATGTATACTCGCCGGGTTCGGCAGCAAATTCCACGATCTGACCCTGATCCACGATCATCATGCACTGGCCTTCCTGCACCACGACCACAGAGCCGGAAGTGATGATGTTGTCGGTACCCTTGGTATTGGAGGAACGACCACCCGCCTTTTTCATGCCCTTTCTTACAAGAACATCGGCAGGCAAAGCATCTGCCACAAAATAATCCTTCCACTGGTCGGCCAGCACACCGCCGGCAGCACCAAATGCAGCTTTCAAAAGACCCATAATTTAATCTCCTTTCGAGGTTTGTCATGCATATTGCATGACCGGTTCACCCTGTTCCTGCAAATTCGCGGCACAGGACATACACAGGTCCAGGTCATCGCAAATCAGGAAGCAATAATCACATACCAGCCGTCTGCAGATGGGGCATTGGTTGAAAGCGTTGGACGCTTCCTCCACAGCCTTTTCCAGCGCGGCTTCCTTTTCTCTTTGGTACAGGGCGTCAAAAATGACTTTTTTCCCCTCTGTCCCCGGTTCGATCCCCGCTTTAGAGAAGGTCACGGGGGTGCTGTTCCACTCCTTGCCGCATTCCCGGCAGCGCATAGAAAAACAAAATGAGACAGGTGTCGAACAGTCTGTCAGCAGTTCTTTTGTGATATGACGCATCCTTTCACCACCTTCTTCCTTGCATCGTTCACTGGGCTTGTGGGATTTTCTTTCTGCCTTCAGTTTACTACCCGTACGCGCGAGATATCATCACCCCAGCGGACACTTTGGGGGGTAATGCAAGGGTGATTTTTATAATTACCCCCAGGGGTAATATGCAAGATGTCCAAACAGCTGTTTTTGCGTTTGTACATCCTGCATAGATACAAAAAACGACCGGACATCACTGTCCGGTCGTTTTATCTCTATAGTTTTGTCCCGCCCAGCTTCAAAAGGAGCTCACTGCGGTCGGAAATTTCCAATTTTTCATAGATGTGCGCCGTGTGTTTTTTGACCGTGTTTTCCGTCACAAATAGTTCTTCGGCAATCTCTTTACGCTTTTTATTTTCCAACATCAGCTTCAGAACATCCATTTCCCGTTGGGTCAGTTCCGTTAACCGAGGGCACAGTACATAAGGATCGGCACCCGGCTCAGGGGCAGCTTCATACTCCGGCAGAACATCATGCAGCAGAAGCAGCAGCAGCTCCGAAACAATATAGGAAACAGACAGGAACTCAAAATCCCAGTTGATCTGCTGCTCCACAAACCAGATGGCCATATTCAGCAGAGCCACTGTGCACATGATGGGCGCAAATTTCCGCAGCCGCCCCCGCTTTTTTACTGCGGCATAAGTAATCGCACTTACCATTGCGGCAAGGTAGGCAAACAGATAGATGAAATACACACTATGCCAGGGACCGTAGACCTTGTGCAGCTTCGCTGCACCGTTTACGATCTCCAGAGAAACCTCTCTGTAATACAGCTGCAGATAGCCGCCGCTGGCAGCCAGCAAAAACACCAGTGCGCTGATCCCAATCAGCACTCTGGTAATCACTTTGCGGGGCGGCAGCTCACAAAGTTCCAAAATGATCATCAGCATGCAAAGAGGCAGACATACCGAGCCAAGATACGCAATGCGGTTTGCCAGCATAGCTTCGCCCAATGTTCTTGAGACAGACAGGGTAAAATATCCCAAATTGGTCACAAACACCGAAATGAACAGCACCAGAAACCACCGTTCCTTACGGGGATGCAAAAGACTGTAGCCCAGCAGAAAAAGCAGGGACAAACATGCAACAACACCGTAGATAATCGGCAAGGAACATGACCCGTCAGAGGTCGCTTCGGTGCCGGATGCCAACACAGATGACGTCACCATGGCACACAAAACCAGCATCAGCGCAAAACGTCCCATGATCCTGAATACTTTATTCACCAAAGCACCTCCTTTTCTCTATACATGAAGATTATACCACACTTTTATAAAAAAATAAAGAACAAAAGGTGCCTTGTGCTTTCCCCATGTTTCAAGAAGGCAGATCCGGATCACATTCCATGTTCCTCACGAAGCCCACTCTGCCCTAATAGGAGCCAAGTGGGTTCCGCAATCTTTGATTTTCGCCGACAGCTTGTCGCCGCAATAGAAGCGACAAACATCCATTATTCACGAATGTTTCCGACTTGTGAAGTTATTGAACCAAAAGATCCGCATTCACCAAAAGATGCAGTTCCTCGTGACTGTCAGACTGCACAGTTATTTGTGCAGTCCTTATTCTGTGTATCGCTTCACTGCAATCGCCGATAAGCATTACTGGAAAATCCCCCACATGTATGATATACTCAGCAATAAAAGGTGACTTTTTTCCCGTGATGATTGGTTGGTGTCTGACACCACTCTGACACCATTCTAAATGAGAGTGGTGCAGATTTCCTCACAGTTTGACACCAAAAATACTGGTCAAGTCCGGGTTGTAAAGATTTATAAACAGCAAATTGGAGGTATGAATTGTGATAAAAATTCTTTTTATTTGCCACGGCAATATCTGCCGCAGCCCCATGGCTGAGTTTGTGATGAAAGATCTGGTGAAGAAGGCCGGTGTGGCTGACCGCTTTGAGATCGCCTCTGCCGCTGTCAGCCGGGAGGAGCTAGGAAACCCGGTCTATCCTCCAGCCAGAAGGAAACTGGCAGAGAACGGCATTTCCTGCGATGGAAAATATGCCCGTCAGGTAACTAAAGCTGACTATGCCCATTACGATTATCTGATCTGCATGGACACCTCCAATCTCCGTTATCTGGATCGGATCATTGGCAGCGATCCGGAGGGCAAGGTTTCTCTGCTGCTGGAACATGCAGGCAGTAACCGCAGTGTTGCTGACCCCTGGTACACCGGTGATTTTGATGCAACCTGGGCGGATGTCCAGTCCGGCTGTATTGCTCTGCTCAATGAATTACTGTAAAAAGGGAGCCTGAGGCTCCCTTTTTACACGATCTCCGCCGGTGAAAGGCCAAAAGCAGAAAACACCTGTCTGGCCTCTGTCCAAGCTGCCTCTCCTGCCTCTTCCGGGAAGCTGCAAACCACACCATAGCATGTCATACCGTCCATGACCAGATCGGCTCTGCACAGTCTGCCCCCTTCCGCAGTCTGACAGTACCATGCAAACTGATACTCCGGCAGATCGAAGCGAACTGTCTTTAAAATGGTCAGTTTTTCTGCTTCAAATCCGGATAAATACCGAACTGCGTCATTCAGATCTGTTGCCTGAAAGGTACTGGTTTCCACCAAGAGATTTTCTGTTTCATAACGGCAGCAATTGCCGGTCTGGTCCGTCAATGCAGCTTCCGGCAAACCTACGGTAATATCATAATCCCCCACTGCCGTTTCCGCTACAGCGATGGTATCCCCTACAGTTTCCCATGTTTCCACCTGCATACCGCAGCCTGTCAGAAACAGAAGCAACAATGTCAATACCCAAGCCATCTTCATGTTTTCCACCTCCGAAAGGATCTGTTTTATGGATAAATTCTGGATCTATCTCATTTTAATCAATGCGGCAGCTTGCCTGCTTATGCATAAAGATAAAAGAAATGCCCAACAGCATCGTTTCCGTGTACCGGAAGCGGTACTGCTGAGCATGGCATTATTGGGTGGCAGTTTTGGTGCCGTCTGCGGCATGGTCCTGTTCCGCCATAAAACCAGAAAACCAATCTTTTCTGTTGGATTACCGCTGATTTTCTTTCTGCAGTTGGGTTTATTTCTATTTAGGTTGACATAACATTAAAGTTGCACATGAAATGCCACAGTCTGCGCACCCTTTCTGGGATTTTCAAAGGCCAAAACCGATGCACGGCGGATGGCATCTTCTCCGAATTTCTCCCGGATGGCATCCACGGCTGTATCCAGCTTCTCCAGTTTGTCAAAGCGCTTGAAATCAAACATACTATACTGCCGGTAGGGATCGTGGGACACCTTGCTCAGCTGCACACCCAGCTGCCGCAAAGGTGTTTTTCGATCCCAGACTTGTTCCAAAATCCCACAGACTGCTTCATAAATCTCCGCGGTGCTGTTGGTAGCAGATGGCAGCTGCCGCTGGCTGGTGAAATTTTCAAACTGTGCCGTCCGCCATTGCAGGGATACACAGCGGCCTGTCTGTCCATCCCTTCGCATTCGTGCCGCCACCGTTTCGCAAAGGCACAGCAAAATCTGCTGGGCATAGCCCAGATCCGTCACATCCCGTGGGGTGGTCATGGCATTGCCGTAGCCCTTGTTTTCCGGCGCTTCTGAAATTACCGGATCGGCATTGCGTCCATTGGCCAGGTGCCAGATGGTTTCCCCGTGCTTGTGGAGTTTTTTTCGCAGTTCCCGCGGCTCCGCCTTTGCCAGCTGCCCGATGGTGTAGATACCCATTCGGTGCAGCTTTTCTTCTGTGGCTCTGCCCACATAAAACAGTTCCCGCACCGGCAGCGGCCACAG
Organism: Candidatus Avilachnospira sp.; assembly: GCA_045589035.1. GTDB lineage: Bacteria > Bacillota > Clostridia > Oscillospirales > Oscillospiraceae > Avoscillospira. The sequence goes on from JAZNFJ010000045.1 coordinate 11,640, forward strand.
CTTCTGCTCTATTTCCCAAGGGAACAAAGTAATGACTTCGTTTGGTTTTTTCAGTTCTCCTGCCATTTTCGCCAGCATTTTATTGGAAGAAATACCGATATTCACCGTAAATCCCAATTCCCGATAGATCTTGTCCTTCAGCCATTGGGCTGCAAAAACGGGACTGCCGTACAGCCGCTGGGTCCCGGTCATATCCACCCATGCCTCATCGATGGAAAACTGCTCCACCAGAGGCGAAATCTCCCGCAAAAGTGCCATCAGCTTCCGGGAAGCGGAAAGATAAAGCTCATAATCCGGCTCTGCCACCTGCAGCATGGGACACTTCTCCCGTGCCATACCGAGAGGTTCTCCGGTCTGGATTCCGTATTTCTTTGCAGGGCCGCTTTTCGCCAACACGATGCTCCGTCTGGAGTCTTTCTGCCCGGCAATGACCGAAGGAACTTCCCGCAGGTCAAATTCCTCCCCCAGCACCTTGCATCGGTAAGCTGCCGTCCAAGACAAAAAAGCACTGTTCACATCAATATGAAAAATAATCCGCTCTGCCATGGCCGACCTCAATAAATCTGCCGGAACAATACCCATTTATGGGTCTGGACCGTGTATTTCAGTTCATACAGGTGTTCCCTGCCGTCCACTTTCGCCTTACATAGGTATAAAATCGCTTCAATGCCCACAAACTCCACCTTGTGGCTGTCTGTGACCTGTTCGATCTGAACGGTGTGAATTTGGTGCTGCGGATCTTCAAACCGAAACCGCAATGGGCGCAGTTCCCCCTGGGCATCGCAATGCACGATCACCTGAATGGGTAGGTTTTCGCAGTCCATCTTCTCTCACCTCGAACATTTGTTTGAATTTATTCTAGCACATATGTTCGAAAATTACAAGTGGTATGTTCCCCCATGGAAATTTTCTGTTTGCCCTTTTCATTTTCCGGGAAATATGTTATACTGAGAGTCCAGCGAGGTGAACCGGCATGGCGAAAGACAGCATCAAAATTATTGCCAAAAACAACAAGGCATATCATGAATATTTCGTGGAAGACAAGTTTGAAGCCGGTATCGAGCTGTTCGGCACAGAGGTCAAGTCCATCCGCAAGGGTACGATGCATCTGAAAGAGGCATGGTGCCAGATTAAGGATGGTGAACTTTGGATCAAGCAGATGCACATCAGCCCTTATGAACAAGGTAACATCTTCAACAAAGATCCTCTGCGCCCCCGTCGTCTGCTGATGCATAAACGGGAGATCAACCATCTCTTTGGCAAAGTCAAGCAGGACGGTTATGCCCTGATTCCCCTTTCCGTTTACCTTCGTGGTTCCCGGGTGAAGGTGGAAATTGCACTGGCAAAGGGCAAAAAACTCTATGATAAACGAGAGGATGCGGCAAAGAAGGATGCCAAACGGCAGATGGACCGCGCCTTAAAGGAAAGGAATGTTTGATATGGCAAATCCCATTATTACGATTGAAATGGAAAATGGCGGCAAAATCGTCGCTGAACTGTACCCTGAGATCGCACCTCAGTCCGTTCGGAACTTCGTTTCCCTGGCTTCCAAGGGCTATTATAACGGTCTGATCTTCCATCGTGTCATCTCCGGCTTTATGATTCAGGGTGGCTGCCCTCAGGGCACCGGCACCGGCGGCCCCGGCTACTGCATCAAGGGCGAATTTAAGCTCAACGGTGTTGCCAATTCCCTGTCCCACAAGCGTGGCGTGCTGTCCATGGCAAGAGCCCAGAGCCCCAACTCCGCAGGTAGCCAGTTCTTCATCATGCACGAAGACGGCGAGTTCCTGGACGGTCAGTATGCTGCTTTCGGTGCAGTCACCGAGGGCATGGATGTTGTGGATGCCATCGCCGCTGTCAAGACCAACGGTCAGGACCGTCCTCTGACGGAGCAAAAGATCGCTTCCATCACAGTGGAAACCTTCGGCGAGGAATATCCCGAGCCGGACAAGCTGAAGGATCCCTACGGCCGCTTCTAATGCATTCTACGGGGCGAGTTCCCTCGCCCCCTACATGGGGCTGCACTGGTTTCGACGGGGATAGTGAGGCTGGATAAGCGGGCAGAGGTGTCTAACCTCTTTAAACCGGGCAATTTTTTAAATTAACTGACAACAATACTGTTGCTCTGGCTGCTTAATTAGCGGCCCATCCTCCCCGGAAGGACCACGAGCCGGGCTTGGGTGTGATTTGAGTGGTGACCGTGCGGCAGGAAAGAGTTGACCTGCCCATGCATGATGACTCTACTAAGCCGCGGAGTGTGTTTGTTCACGCCGCGGTAAGGGAATGTAAATAACAAACTCCGCCCGAAGAAAGTCCTGTCAAGTTATTTTCGGACATGGGTTCGATTCCCATCAGCTCCACCATTCATTCTTACAACAAGTGGGAATTTAACAAGAGCGTCACATGAGCAAGATTTCCTTGCCATGTGGCGCTTTCGTTTGTTCTGGCTAGGTTCGCCATAGATTTGGAAAGTTTTCTTTTGGTCCAAAATAGCAGCCGAGACTCAGCGCCACTCCCCTGTTACTTGTCCTGTTAGAATTCTCTCAACAAATTCAGCAACAAAATCACCCATTTTAACTCTATCGTACATAAATAAACAATAAATTAGCAGAAAGGAAGCAAGCGGCAGCGGAGCTGCGCTTGCTTCCTTTATAATTATAAAAGCAGATTCAACCCCTGTCATTTGGCTTCCTGCTTCTATGTTTCTCTCTTTCCAAAATGGCGTGATTTACGTGTTTTGCGTGTTTACCCTTATTCCCCTTGGATATCTCCTATGGGGGTCTTACGGGTTTTTACGTGTTTCTGCGTGGCTAACTGCGGCCAATTGAGTTCGTTAGAGCCCAAAAATAACGAACAAATTAATAATCACACCCGCAGGGAGTTGCGGCTGTGAAAGTCTAATAAAAGGATGGTATCCGTAATGAAAATGAAATCCGTATACAAAATCTCTAACCTTGATTGGACTGCTTGGGAACTGGCCAGCAAAGAAGATCTATGTCTTGCCATTTTCGAGC
>JAZNFJ010000046.1:0-27157 GCA_045589035.1 Candidatus Avilachnospira sp.
GCAAATTCCACCGTACCGTCACCGGTATAATTGGTGATACGGCTGGGGTCCATGATCAGATTGCCGTAGTACATTTCATCGATACAGGCGGCGGTGGGCGCCTGGTTCATGGAGCTTTCGGCCTTCTTCACTTCCAGAACACCATAGTAGATACCCGTAAAGGCAGAGAAGTTTCCGTCTGCGGGTCTTGTGATCTTCACATCGTAAACACCGGCATTCTTTGCGCTGCTCTCCCACTCGGACAGGATACCCTGCCGCTTATAGACGATCTCCGCATCCGCCAGCAGTTCTTCGGTAAAGTACTTCATGTTGCTGCCGTAGTAGTCCTCATCGTTGTACTGCAGATTGGTGTTGATGTGATAATCAGCCTGCTTCAGACTGCCGTCATAGGTGGTATACTGGCGGCTGCCGAAGACGAAGACATTCTGGGGAATGACCTCCAGCTTCTTCCACTGAGCATACAGGACATGGTTGGAGTCGTAAATGTTGGCAATGGTGCTGTCTTCCACCCGGAGTGCGCCATCGTCTCTGCGGTTGGGCTCGGTACTCCAACCGAGGAACTTATAGCCGGTGTAAGTGGGCACAGGCAGGTCGCCGTAGGCTTCGCCCTTGGTGAAGCCGCTTTCCGTATCGGGAGCCGCCACATACACATTGCCATTGCCGTAAAGGGCATCATAGGTCACCAGCACAGGCTCCGGCACATTGCCGTCGCCGCCGTTCATATGGAAGGTAGCGCAGTAGGTGTTGGGCTTCCAATGGGCATAAATGGTGATGCCGTCTGCCGGGACCGTCTGGGTGAAGGCATCCTGACCGGCGCCTTCCGGCTCGGTATACCAGCCCAGGAAGGTATAGCCCCGTCTGGAAGCTTCGGGAATGTTGACGATCAGACTGCCCACCAGCTTATCCACAGGCTCCAGGGCATAGCCACCGGTGCAGTCGAAGGTGATATTGGCTCTTGCACCGCTGAGACCGGTACAGGTGACCACAAAGTTGGTGCAGCGGTCAATGGCATGGAGTTTGGGGTTCAGTTCGCTGATACCCAGAGGCTGACCGTTGTTCTTGCGGACTTCCTCTGCCAGCACTTCTTCCACCTGTGCCATGGAGGGCACGGTACCCTTCCGCAGAGTGACTGTCACATCTTCGTGGGTCAGGCCGTTGAAGGTAAAGACTGCCGTGGTGCTGTCGTCCAAATAGTTGGCGGTGGCGCGGACATCGCCGTACTGCAGCGCCTGTGCCATGGCACCGGTGATAGGCAGGGTCAGATCCATGGGCTGACCTTCCATCTCCGCATAGCCGTCTGCACCGGGGCGGACAGCCGTGGGAATCATGGTGTCTGTGGTCACATTGGCAAAGGCGGTGTAGATGCCGTTTGCGGCATCATCCGTACCGGTGGTTTCCAGATCGGAGAAGTCAAAAGCCTGACCGTACTTTGCAGTATAGGTCCGGGGTGCGGCATAGGAGCCATCGGCATTTTCAATGCCGTCCACCGTAATGGTATAGGTACGGGGCATAATATCGTAGGAATAGAGGGTATCGCCGGTGATGGTCAGACCGGTGGTCTGTTCTTCCGTATAGCCCACTGTGGCTTCATACTTCAGTTCATTCCAGTTGACCAGTTCCCGGATCTCCTCGTCTGTGGGCAGATCGAAGGCTTCGCCACGAAGGACTCTGGTGCTCCAGACCCGCTCATAGCCGTCTTCGGGATTGCCCACGCGGACGGTGGCGGTATAATACTCCTTCAGCTCCGAACGGGAAAGATCCGTCCATGCCAGAGGCACGGTGGTGGTCATATCGTATTTGCTGAATGCCATTTTGCCGCCCAGATAAGTAATGGTGGCTTCGCAGGTCATATAATGGATCTCATCGGGCACAAAGACAGAGATCTTGCCGGTTTCTTCGTCAAAGCTGAAGTTGGGGTTGGACAGGGTCACGGCAAAATTCTCGTAGCCCAGAAGGTCGGTGCTGAACACACCGGTTTTCAAGTTCAGGCAATCCATCAGCCGCAGGCTCTCCGGCAGGTTCATGGTGATGCCGTTGGCATTGTCCCGATCCTCGTCCCAGATGAGGACCTTCTCGTCGGGCTTAGGCTCGTAGTTCATGCTGTAATAGAACTTGGGATCGCCTGCCTCCAGCAGAGGATATTCCTCATCGAGGAAATCGTAGCTGTACTCAAACAGATCCAGGGCTTCTGCTTCAAAGCTGAGGATCAGGTACAGACCAAACTCCAGATCCAGACCGCCCATCATCCGGGAATAGGTGTTCCACTGGCTGGAACCGGCGGGTCTTGTGCGGTTGTATTCATAGATGAACAGACCCCAAAGCTTGATATAGGGGCCCAGTTCCGCCGCAAGTCCCACACTTGCCACCTTGCCGGAGCCAATACCGGCATAGATCTTGGCCTTGATACCCGCCTTGACGCCCAGCTTGCCCATGACATAGAAATGGAAAGCAAACTGCTCATCGATCAGATCCATGGTATCAGAACCGGCGGTGGGAGTGAACAGGCCGATCTTAAACCAGACAGAGTACCGCTTGCCCACTTCATACTGCAGGCCGGAACCGATGGCAATGCTCATATCCGTGCGGACCACAAAGTCTGCGGACACACCCAGCACGATACCGTAGACGCACATTTCCATGCTGCAGATTTCCTGCTCCACCAGCTGGATCCAGTCGGTTTCCGTGTTGACCATTTCGCTGTACTTCTGCAGCAGGGCTTCCATGGAGTGGTCATATTCCTCGGAAATGCCGGTCCGGTTGGCCGTTTCCATGAGAGAATCCAGCTCGGAGGAAATATCGGTCACATTGAGAATGCCGCCTTCGTCGTCCTTGGTGGTCACTTCTGCATCAAAGGAGAAGGCCGTAAAGTTCTTGATGTCCACATGGGCATTGACATACACACCCACAGGAACGGGAATGCCCAGAATATCCTTGTAGACCAGTTCGCCCTTCACACCGGGGGCAATCATCATTTCTTCTTCAAATTCCGCATGCAGACGGATCAAAACTGTGCCATCTTCTGCTTCCACAGAGAATTCTGCATCCACACCAATGATCACGGACACACCGCCATAACGGCTGCCGCTGCCCACCTGCACATCCAGATCCACCCGGTTGCGGTTGAAGCTGCCTCTCATGCTCCGCAGCATCTGGGGAGAAACTTCCTCACCGCTTTCATCGGTGGCAAGCATTCTGAGGGCATATGTATCACCGCGGAATTCCTCCGTGGCCATTGCCGTATCCAGCAGCAGGTCGGCTGCTTCTTCTGCAAAACCGCTGCGGCGGACCTGATACAGCACCTGCTCCTGCACAGCCTGCATCTGGTCATCGTCCAGAATATCGCCTGCTTCCAGATCGACCTTGACATTGAGATCCATGCTGTCGATGACATCCTGGCGGGTCACATGGGTGTAGGTGATCCAGTCGCCGTCGATGGCATCCACCCGGCCAAAATACAGTTCCTCTTCGCTGCCGGTAAGGGTGGTTTCCAGATCGGAAACATAGAGCGTTACATAGTCACCAATGCTCAGCTTCTGCCGGGCATTGTCCAAAGTGCCCATTTCCGTGCCCAGGATGGTTTCATACATGGAAATATCCAGATCCGTAAGGCTGATGGTGCCGGTTTCTTCCGTGGGCAGTTCTGCCACCAGAATGGGGAAGTTATCGGGCACTTCGTACAGTTCCTGCTGTGCCGCTTCATCCAGAACCGCAAAGGAAACCTGTCCGCCGGCAGTACCGGTGACCTTGACATAGACCGCAGGATCCAGCAGATCCCGGTTATTTTCTCTTTCCTCGGGGTGGATGCCGGTGTAGATACACACAATATCGCCTGCCGTCAAAGTGCTGTCGGAATAAGGGAAGGAACCCTCTCCGCCCTGGAGCAGCGCCAGCACATCGGAGGTCAGCACGGCATAACTGCCGCCTGCCACGGCATAATCCATGGCATCGGTATCGGCAATGTAGATAATCTCATCGCCCATCCGCAGATTTTCCACTTCTTCCATGAAGATGGAGAAGGAAGCGGTGCGGAGAGAAGGCTCTTTTCCGGCAAAAATCCAGCCGTCAGCCAAAGTCAGTTCATAGCTGCAGCCTTCCCGGAAGCCTTCCGGTGCATAGATGGTGTAAGTGCCGTCGCCGTTGTCACGGGCGGCAGTTTCCACAGGATCAGAACCATCCTTGGGCTGCACATCTGCGGCAATTTTTGCTGCATTGGCTTCGCCGGCAACAGGATAGTCGCTTCTGCAAATGGTAAAGGAAAGATCCTTGCCCTGATCCATCAGGGTGAAGGTACGGACTGTCAGTTCCTCCGGTGTCTGCAGTTCCTTGTACTTTGCATAGACATCGGTGTCCTTCATAACAGGGTCATTCTCATGGAAGGGCTGTGTAAATTCCTCGTCATAGAAATAACCCATGAGAATTGCGCCTTCCTTGGCAGACTTTTCCACCGCAGGCAGACGGTACAAGCCATAGCCTTTTCGGGTATCCAGTTCGTCGATCAGACGGTCACCGTCATAGAAGCGGACGAAGCGTCTGCCATTGGTGCTGGCAGCATTTGTATTCACCGGGCCACCGGCGCCGCCCATGGGTGTTTCTGCATCAGGCAGGTTGACTTCCGGTTCCACTCTGACACGGGCAGAAGGCACACCGGGCTTCATATACCACACTGCCACAGCATGGTCCAGACGGTCGCAGAGGGTGGCGGCCTGTGCGCGGGTGGCATTGGCTGTGGGGTCGAAATTCACACCGTCGCCCACCAGAATGCCGCTTTTCCACATCTGCACAACCGCATCCTTTGCCCACTCTGCCACCTTTTCCAGATCTGCAGGCGCATCGCTTGCAGGCGCTGCATCGGTGGCATACTCCACGCCGAACAGTTCAAAATAGCGGGCAAAGAAGCATGCCAGCTGCTGGCGGTCAATGGGTAGATCGGGAGAGAAGGTGTTCTCTCCGGTGCCGTTGGAAATGCCGTAACGGCAGGCCCACTCCACATAAGGTGCATAGTAGGCATCCACTGCCACATCGGCAAAGCGGCTCTGCCCCGCATATTCTGCCGGGTCCACACCGGCCATGCGGCCCAGAACCGTCACAAACATACCGCGGGTCATGGTACCATCCGGGTCAAACTTGGTGTCGCTGACACCGGAAAACAGTCCGTTGGCGCAGACATAACCCACAGAATCGTAATACCAGTCATTCTGCCGCACATCCCGGAACCCATCGGCACTATTGGCCAATGCCGTAACCGGCAGCATGCCGAACAGCATGCAGGCAATCAGCAGCAGGCTGAGCAATCTCCTTTTCATAGCAATCTCTCTTCTCCTTTTCAGGTTATATTCTCTCACGATTTGTTTTTGCGTGCTTTTCTCAATTCCTCTTGCAAGGAACACCAGATTCTGATACATTGTAAGTATAAGTCGTCCCCTAGGGGACAAGTCAATGCTAATCCCCCAAATATTTTGAGCAGGTGATTTGAGATGAAGAAGCACGATGAGAATTTATTTCAGATCGGAGAAGTTTCCAGGATTCTGGGTGTCACCCGAAAAACCCTTCTGGTCTATGAGAACGCGGGTCTGCTGACACCGGCTCATAAGGACGAAGAAAGCGGATACCGTTACTATTCCGCAGATAATATGATGCAGATTCGTTCGATCCGCTCCATGCAGGCCCTGGGTCTGACCCTGAAAGAAGTGGCGGCATACTATTATGACACAGGAAATCTGGATGCCTATCTGCAGCATCTGATGGAACTGCGCTCCACTCTGGACAAAAACATCCAGATGCTGCAGGTGCGGTCGGCAAAACAGGGAGATCTGACCGTACATAAAACCACTCTGCCGCGGCAGGTCTGTTTCTGCAGACGGTATGATTGCAGCAGCACGGCAGAGGCGGCGATCAAGCTGCGGGACACCTATATTGCCGCTGTTCATACGGGGAAAATATCCAAGTATGGAAGGATGTTCACCATGCGTATGACCCAGGACGCGGAGAAACTGGATCTGATGTGCTGCATCCCCGTGGAGGACAGCTTTGATGGCCCGGAGCGGATGGAGTTTCCCGAAACACCCGCCCTTTGCATCTACTACCGGGGTCCCTATGAGGGAACCGTTTCTGCCATAAGGACACTGGCAAACTATATAGCAGACAATCACACTCCCATGGCAGGTCCGTTCCGGTCCATCTATCTGGAAGGCCCGCCCAACCATGGACAGAACAGCGGAGATTACATCACCCAGATTGCCGTGCCCATCAAAGGGTAAAGAAATCCCCAACAGGCGTTCCTGTTGGGGATTTTGTATGTATTACTGATAATAGCCGTGGACTTTCAGCAGTTCCACGATGTTCCGGCCTTCGGTGACACCCTCGAAAATGCGACGGGCGCGGATGCAGTCGCCGATTTCCGTAAAGAGGACATTGCGGTCCTCGAAATACTCCCGCATTTCGGCGCAGTCTTCCCGATTGGCACGCAGACCCAGACAGATGAAACCGTAGTCGAAGGACAGTTCCTTCTCCTCGCCTTCATGGGATACCACAAAGGCATGTTTCTTCACTTCCTCCAGCTTGTGGCTGCGGAATATCTCGGCATTGTTTTCCGTCAGGACCTTCATAAAATAGTCCTTGCTGAACCGGTCCATGCCGATGCCCACATCGGGCATCATTTCCACCATGAACACACGGTTGTCCCGCTCTGCGAAGAACTCTGCCACATCCAGCGCCACAGCACCGCCGCCGGCCACACCGATGGTCTTGCCGGTGATCTTTTCGGCATTGTCCAGATCCTTCAAAAGACCGTCAATGTCAGTAACCGGGGCATTGGCATCGTTCATGTTTTCCATCAGGCCCTTGATGGGAGGCAGCAGCGTGCCGGAGCCTACACTCCAGACCACCAGATCGGGCTTGAAGGTTTCGATCAACGCAGGGGTGGCGGTCATACCCGTCAGGCAGACCAGATTTTTCAGGTTTTTGGCGCGGAGCAGCTGATAATCCAGCAGCCGCTGCATGCGGTACTTCATGGGCAGTTTGGCGATCTTTCGCACCCAGCCGCCCAGTTCCGCTTCTTTTTCAATCAAGGTCACACGGCAGCCGGTTTCCGCTGCGGTGCAGGCCGCTTCCAGACCGGAAATGCCGCCGCCGACCACCACCACATTGCAGTCCTTCTTAATCTTGTTCAGCTTGTGCCACTCTTCCGTCAGCGCGGAGGGGTTGACGGCGCAGCGGATGGGGCGGTTCAGACCCATGCGGTGACCCACGCAGGCGGCATTGCAGGAAATGCAGGGACGGACTTCGTCCTCTCTGCCGGACTGCACCTTCATGGGCCATTGCGGGTCTGCCAGCAGACCGCGGCCGATAACCACAAAATCAGAATCCCCGGATGCGATGATGTCCTCTGCCACTTCCGGCAGACGGATGTTGCCCATGACAGCGGCAGGAACATCAAACTTTTCCTTGACCGCCTTTGCCACATATCTTCTCCAGCCATCGGGCATCTGGGCAGGATCCATGGCATAGCGCAGACCCACAGATGCATCCACCAGATCCACATATTCCACGAAGCTTTCCATCATTTTCAGAGAATCTTCGATGGTATTGCCGTTATCCACAAACTCATCCAGACTGAGCCGGATCATAATGGGGAACCGGGGGCCAAGAACTCTGCGGATCTCCTGCAGAATCTCCTTGCAGAAGCGGGCTCTGTTCTCCCAGCTGCCGCCATACTCATCGGTGCGGCGGTTGCGGACGGGAGAGAGGAACTGATCCAGCAGATAGCCGTGGCCGGCATGGAGTTCCACGGCATCGAAGCCCGCAAATTTGGCACGGACAGCAGCCTTGCCGAACTGGACCACCAGCCCCTTGATCTCCTCCACGGTCAGTTCTTCGGTCATGGAGCCGTCTGCCAGCTTCACCGGAGAGGGGGAAACGGGCGCACCGCCAATTCTTTCGGGGACAGTCAGAGAACCGGCATGGTTCAGCTGCACAGAAGTACAGCAGCCGTACTTGTGCATGGTTTCGTTAAAGGTAAACAGTCTGGGAATATAGCAGTCGTGATCCAGACGCAGCTGGGTAGTGCCATTGCTGCCCTTGGGGAAATCCACGCAGACATTCTCCAGAATGGCAAGACCTACACCGCCTGCGGCACGAAGGCGATAATACTCAATGTGCTCCGCGCTCATCTGGCCGTCGCTTTCCGCCAGATTGCTGCCCACAGGGGACATGATGATGCGGTTTTTCACCGTCATTCCGTTGATGGCGATGGGAGAAAACAGATGCTTGTACTTTGCCATAAAAAACAATCTCCTTTACGGAAATTTGCCATTCAATTTCTATCAGCATACAAATTTATCATACCAATTTGCCAAAAACCTGTCAAGGATACAGCCCGGACATTTCCTATCTTGTGAAAAGAGGACTCGAAAGCCTTCGCTTTCGAGTCCTCTTTGTCAATGATCACGGCAGTATGCCACTTCCACATGGTCGCCGGTAAAAGCATAGAGCATATTGGCATAGCGGACTTTGAAGGTCAAAGTGTCCCCGGATTTCAAAACTCTGCCAATGTCGGTCACATCCACGATGGTATGGTCGCTGCTGCAGCCGACGATCTCCACACCTTCATCTACGGGAATGAGCGTTGTGGCATCGCCCACATCCTGACTGCCCAGAGCGAGGATTGCCCGCAAACGGCGGCCTTTATCCTCTCTCTGCACCGTTTCACCGGCCCAGTTTTTCGTGGACTGACCCTTGGGTGCAGAGTCCTTTTCATGGATCTCCACGATTTCCGCTGTCAGGCGGATGGTGTCTTCCCGCAGACCGGGGAAGGTCAGTCCGCGACCAAGGCGGATATTCATGGGGTTGGCAATGGTGCCGCCCAGACGCAGATGGTTGATGCGCTCCGGCATCTGATTGATCCCATCCCGGAGCAGCAGTAAATTGATGGAACTGCCGCCGGAAATGATCTCCAGCTTCCGTCCAATGGCTGCTTCCACGGCTTCTGCGCCTTCCACAAGGAAGCTTAGATTCTCATAGGTGGGCAGGATTCCGTTTAAGCAGGCAAGGTTCGTACCCACACCCCGCAGCCGCAGATTGGGCAGGCTCTCGCACAGCTTAGCAAGGGCGACCAAATCCGGGATGTTATCCACACCTTCCCGGAGATCACCCACATCCAGCATGAGAATAATGCCGGGATGGGTGTTCCACTTCCCTGCTTCTGCGTTCAGTGCCCGCAGCAGATCGGCATCGGAATGGAGGCTCAGATCCGCATACCGGGCGCAGACTTCCAGATCTCCTCTGGTGGGTGCGCGGGTCAGGAGGGTTTCCGTTTCCGGGAAGGTTTCCTTCAATCCTTTCAGATGCTTGGCGCGGGAAACACCCAGCTGCTTGCAGCCGCCATCCCGGTAGGCCTTCGCCACCTGCAGATCTCCATCGGAAAATTTAATAATACCTGCCACGGAAATGCCGTTTTTACCGCAAATACCGCAGAAAACCTCCGCATTGGTACCTATGGCATCCAAATTGACATCCATCACAGGATAGTGCCGCTCACACATGGTTTACACCATCTTTCCTTCGTTCAATCTAAAGGGAACGGCAGCGGAAGCACTTTCCGCTGCCGTTTCAAAGGGTCAGATCTTGATAAAGTTGTTGCTCTTGGTGGTAGTTGCGGGAGGTGCGGGATCCAGATTGCGGTCCGCAATGCCCAGCACATCCTCAGGCTTGATCCAGGGGCGACCCTGAATACCGGAGGTCTCCTCGTGGGTCAGATAGCCCTTGTAGGCAGTCAGAGAGCGGCGGATAAAGCCGTCCCGGACGCAGGCCTCAGCCAGACCGTTGTTCATGATGTTCAGCAGCATGGGCAGGGTTTCGCCTGCCAGTGCCACGGAAGTGGAATGGGCCACGGCACCGGGAATGTTGGAAACGCAGTAGTGAACCACACCGTTGACCACATAACGGGGATCATCGTGATGGGTTTCATAGCTGGACTCGATGGCACCGGGATCGTCGTTGGAAATATCCACCAGGACAGAACCGGGTTCCATCAGCTTCAGCATTTCCTTGGTGATGAGGAAATCCTTGCGCTGCTTGGGCCAGCGGACACAGTTGATGATCATATCCGTCTGGGGCAGCACAGAGGCGATGGTCTCCTGGGTGCAGAACATGGTGTTGATCTTGTTGTTGTACTGGTTGCCCAGAGTACGCAGCAGGCCGGGGTTGATGTCCATGACGGTGACATTGGCACCCAGTGCGTGCAGAACGGACAGGGCACCCTGACCGACCACACCGCCGCCCATGATGACAACATTCATGCCGGGAGCGCCGGCAAAACCGCCGACAAACTTGCCCTTGCCGCCATTGATGGTCAGCATGGACTCCAGACCGAACAGCGCACCCTGCTTACCGGCAGCTTCGCAGTTGGGAGAGCCGTAGCGATGGCTGTCCTCCGCGGTGATGGCGATGCACTTGCTGTCCAAAATCGCCTGCACCTCTTCCGGATGACCGGCGGGATGGATGCAGCAGTAGATCATCTGGCCTTCTCTCAGATAGCCGTACTCGGAAGGCTCGATCTCCTTGACTTTGGCGAGGAAATCGCAGGTATCCCACAGTTCCTTGGCCGTGTCGCAGATCTTTGCGCCGGCTGCGGCATACTTTTCATCGGGGAAACCGCAGCGGGCACCGGCGCCGGACTGCACCAGCACCTGATGACTGGCAGAAACGATGGAAGCCACTTCCACGGGCGTACAGATGACTCTGTTTTCGCCCTCTTTGATATCTTTTAATACACCGAAAATCATGATAATTTCCTTTCGAATTTCTCCTTACTCAGAGATGCGCTTGAAGGTCTTGCCGCGGAGGCTCTTGCCTTCGGTATCAAAGACACCGATACCGGTGACAGCGCAGACAATGGCAGTCAGGGGGCACAGCAGGGGCAGGAATGCGAAGGGCAGATACTCAATAGCGGAAATACCCAGCACGCCGGAAGAGTAGATGGCGGCAGCAGACCAGGGAACCAGGAATGCGAACAGGGTGCCACCGTCTTCCAGAGTTCTGGACAGAACATAGGGAGCGACCTTTGCCTTCTTGTAGGAATCGGTGAACACTTCGCCGGGCAGCAGGATGGCCATGTACTGAGAGGTGGTCAGCATGACGGTAGCCAGGCAGGACAGCAGGGTGGTGATGATCAGGTTTGCGGGCTTTTCCAGTCTGTCGCGGATCTTATCCAGCATAACAGTCAGAACGCCCAGCTGATACATGATCTCGCCCAGTTCAATGGCGAAGATGGTGTAGATGATGGTGGAGGTCATAGAGCTGATGCCGCCGCGGTTCAGCAGCTTGCCGACAGCTTCGACTTCGAACTCGCCCTTGAAGCCGGAAGCCAGAGCGGTCAGAACTTCGGTATAGGTGAACTGGGGCTGTGCGATGAAGGCCACGATGACACCCATCAGCGCACCGACCAGCAGCGCGATGGTGGCGGGAACCTTCTTGATAACCAGAACGATGGTCAGAATGGGAACGATCAGCAGCAGGGGGGAGATGGTGAAGGAGTCCTTCAGACCGGTCATGATGTCGGTCAGACCCTGCAGGGCTTCGGGCGTGGTAGCGGTATAGCGCAGACCCAGAATGAAGTACAGAACCAGGGAGATGACAAAAGCGGGAACGACAGTCCACAGCATGGACTTGATGTGGGTGAAGACATCGGTACCGGCAGTGGCGGGAGCCATGTTGGTGGTATCGGAGAAGGGGGACATCTTGTCACCGAAGACAGCGCCGGAGATGGACATACCGGCAACCAGAGCAGGGTTGATCTCCATGCCGTAGCCGATGGCCATAAAGGCGATACCCATGGTGCCCAGAGCAGCATAGGAAGAACCGGTGAAGAAGGAAACGATGCAGCAGACCAGGAAGCCCAGAGCCAGGAAGGAAGAGGGGGTAAAGAGCTTCAGACCGTAGTAGATGATGGAGGGGACGATGCCGGAGATGATCCAGCTGCCCACGACCATACCGACGGCAATGAAGATCATACAAACCTGTGCGGTCTTCTTAAAGCCTGTAAGGATCATGCCTTCCAGATCGTTCAGCTTGGTGCCGACGCAGACTGCGATGATGCAGACTGCCAGGAAGGTCAGAATAAAGGTGACCATGGTGTTCAGCTTCAGGATTGCCAGACCCACGGACATGATGCCCGCAACGATCAGCAGGGTAATGATCGCCATGGCAAAGCTGACTGTTTTCTTGTTTTCGCTCATTTTTTCTTTCTCCTTTATCATTTTTTGTTCAACCCCGGAGGGTTTATGCACATTAATTCAGCACGACGCCGGCTTCTTCCAGCCACTTTTCGTCGATAATGCCTTCCCGCAGTTCCCGGCGCAGGACTTCGGGGTCACGCTCAGAAACAGGACCGTAACCGCCGGCACCGGCTGTGACCATTTCAATAACATCGCCGGTCTGCAGTGCCACATTTCTGGGCTTGGGATTGTCGGAAATCAGCTTTCCGTCGCGGAAGATCCTGATGCTGGCATTGCCGCCACCCTGACCGCCTTCTAGACCCCAGGGTCTGCTGACGGAGCGTTCGGTGGCAGCGGAGATCAGCATGGAGTCGCCGCTCTCTTCCAGAATGCGGATGGTACGGACGATGCCCATGCCGCCGCGGTACTTACCGGCGCCGCAGCTGTTCTCGGACAGGGCATATTTTTCCACCATCAGAGGATATTCCATTTCCAATGCTTCCACAGGCAGGTTGGAGGTGTTGGTCATATGGACATGGACCGCATCCAGACCATCCTTGTTGTACCGGGCGCCGGAACCGCCGCCGATGGTTTCCACATAGACATAAGGATGATTGGTCCGCTTGTCGGTACCGGAGAAGAAGAAGTAACTCATGGCACCGTTGCCGGCAGCCGTCACCAGTTTGGGATCCATCTGCGCGAATGCGCCGAAGATGACGTCCGCAATGCGCTGGGTGGTGGTTTCACGGTCGGACACAGGAGCAGGTTCTTCTGCCCAGACGATGCTGCCGGGCTCTGCCACGATGTGGATGCTGTCAAAGAAACCGGAGTTTGCCGGGATGGACTTATCCAGAATGGACAGGCAGGCATAATAGACCGTTGCCTTCAACGCACAGGGCACGCAGTTGTGAGGACCCTTGTTCTGCGGCGCGGAACCGGTGAAATCAAAGGTGATCTGGTCGCCCTTGATGATGACCTTGGTCTTCAGCAGCACCTTGCCGCCGCCTGCGCCGTCATCATCCATATAATCCTCGAAGCAGTATTCGCCGTCGGGCAGGTCTGCAATGGCGACGCGGGCTTTCTTTTCACCGTATTCCAGCCACTTGGTGCAGAACTGCATGTACGTTTCCAGACCGATTTTGTCGATCAGTTCTGCCAGCTTGTCAGCGCCGAACTGATTGGTGATGATCTGGGCATTCAGGTCACCCTGCCGCTCATACTTCATCTGGAAGTTCAACATGATCAGGTCAAAGACATCCTGCACCAGTTCACCCTTGCTGTACAGCTTCACCAGAGGGATACGCATGCCTTCATCATAAATAGTGGGGCCTTTGCGGCTCTTATCGGCATGGTGGCCGGTGTTGACCATGTAGGCCACCAGCTTGCCATCATAGAAGACAGGTTTCAGCAGCACGATGTCCGGCAGATGGGAACCGCCGCCGGTGTAGGGGCCGTTGGCGATGAACACATCGCCATCGTGGATATCTTCCATTTTATATTTCTTGGTCAGAACTTCCACCGCACCGGACAGAGAACTGAAGTGCAGGGGGATATGCTGCGCCAGAGAAAGCAGCTTGCCTTCGGGGCTGAACACGGCCACGGACAGGTCTTTGCGCTCTTTGATGTTGGTGCTGTAGCCGGTCTTGGCCAAAATCACGCCCATCTGTTCGGCGATGGAGGTGATGCCGTTGGAGATGATCTCCAAGGTAATAGAATTGATCTCTTTCATATCACACACCCCTTTCGCTTACTTGCGCTCGATCATCATGTTCAGGAACTGATCCACAGTCGCCTTCTGGTTGGAAAGGACGATGGTGGTGCTGTCCATCTGCTCGATGATGGCGGGGCCCTGAATGACATTGCCGTTGTGCAGCTTGTCACGGTCATAGAGGGTGTAGTCGGCAAACTGGCCGCTGCCTTCGTAGACATGGCGGCTGCCGATGACGGCAGCGGAAGGATCTTCACCGGCGTACGCGTCCTTGACGGTGACGGGATAGACGATATCGCCCAATGCGGACAGACCAAAGTTGACGATCTGGACGGTGTCCTTGGAGCTGAAGGAGTACAGCCGCTCATAGGCTGCGGTGAACGCATCCCGCAGGGTCTGGGCAGAGGTAATGTCCTTCATGGTGATGGGCACGCGGATCTCATGGTTCTGACCCTTATAGCGCATATCCAGGAAGTATTCCCGGCTGCGGAGGGAAATGTCGATGTTCTCTTCGTCAAACCACTTGTCGGCATCCTTCTCCAGCGCCGCGAACCACTTTTCCAGAACGGCGGCGCAGTCGTCGGAAATGTCCATAACATAGGTCTGGACGAAGTCCCGGCGCATATTCTCCGTCAGCAGGCCGTAAGCGGCAAGCAATCCGGGAGTCTTGGGAATCAGCGCCTTCTGAATGCTCATTTCTTCCATCAGTTCCGCTGCATGGAGGGGGCCGGAGCCGCCGAAGGCCACCAGACAGAATTCGCTGGGGTTGTAGCCCTTGGCAACGGTGACGTTCTTGATCTCCTTGACGATGTTGGAGTTGGAAACGGAGATGATACCCCGGGCAGTTTCCAGCAGTTCCATATCGATCTTCTCTGCCAGTTTGCCGACGGCATCTCTGGACAGGTCGGATTTGATAGGCAGTCTGCCGCCCAGGAGGGTTTCCTGATTCAGGTGACCCAGCACCACGCGGGCATCGGTGATGGTGGCTTCCCTGCCGCCCAGATTGTAGCAGGCGGGGCCGGGGTTGGCGCCGGCACTCTGAGGACCGACCTTCAAAATACCGCCGCTGTCGATCCAGCCGATACTGCCGCCGCCGGCACCGATGGTGGAAATATCAATGGAAGGGATACGGACGGGATAGCCGCTGATGGTCTTTTCGTCAGAGGCTTCAAAGCGGCCGCCCACCACCAGACTGATGTCGGTGCTGGTGCCGCCGATGTCCACGGTGATCAGATCCTTTTCATCAATGAGGTCGGTGATGTACTGGGCGCCCACCACACCGGCAGCAGGGCCGGACAGGGCGGTTTTCACCGGGAACTTCATAGATTCATCAATGGACATCAGACCACCGTTGGAGTGGTTGATATAAGTATTCTGGATACCGATGGATTCCAAGGTCTTTTTCAGGTTGTTCATGTACTTTTTGACTTCCGGACCGACGAAAGAGTTCAGCACCGTACCGCAAAGGCGCTCGTACTCACGGAACTGCTTGGAAAGGTCGCTGGAAATGGTCAAAAAGGCTTCGGGGAAGTGCTTCTCGATGATCTTTTTGATCTGTGCTTCATTCTCAGGGTTGAGGTAAGCATTGAGCAGCATGACTGCCACGGACTCTGCGCCGTTTTCCTTCATATCCCGGACAACGGCTTCGATCTCGTCGGCATTGACCTGCCGGATGACCTCGCCCTTGTAGCTCAGTCTTTCCCCCACTTCGTACCGCAGGTCGCGAGTAACCAGCGTCCGGGCCTTATCTGTCTGCAGGTCGTACAGATCGGGGCGCTTCTGGCGGCCGATCTCCAGCAGATCCCGGAAGCCGCCGGTGGTGACCAGAGCAGTCTTCGCGCCGCGTCCTTCCAGAATGGCATTGGTGGCAACGGTGGTGCCGTGCATAAAGCGGCTGACATCTTCGCCGGAAAAACCGTACTGTTCGGCAATGACCTTCACACCTTCCACGACAGCAGCAGACTGGTCATGGAGCGAAGAAGGCAGCTTATAAACCATCAGCTCTCCGCTTTTTTCATCAATGGCGCAAATATCGGTGTTGGTGCCGCCAACGTCCACGCCAATTCGAATGGTTCTTCCATCCATAAGTTTTTCTACCTCTTTCCAAAAAAAGAAACCATGGGAACTTCCATGGTGTCATACAAATTTCTCAGTATGATGCCACAACAGCACTCCATCCTTTGGGGATGACAGTCCGCAGGATTTTCTCCTGCGTCCCGGCTCCGCAGCCTTCAGGCCGGTCTGCGAAACCTCGGCAAAGCCCCCTTTCCCTCTCCCCCAGCCTGTTGTTTGGGGAAAGCTACTGATGGACTTCGCGCCTCTATCATGTTACTTTAATGTAGTATAGTCTTAAACAGTAAAAAAGTCAACAGAAATTCCGCACTTTTTCAACAAATAATTGCAAAATTACCTATCATTCCCTGCCGCTTTCTTAATTTTCGAACCTTCGGGCACGCTATGTTGTCCTGAGCATCTTGTAAATAGGTACAAGGGCAGTTATAATGTGTTAAAAATTGGTCCGATTGCTCTATTTCCCGGTATCCACCGGCCCTGCTATAAAGGCAAGGTACAGGATAGGCGCAAGAAACTTCGTTGGATCACAGAAACCGCTGTTGTGCTTGCCCTTCTGTGGCACTGCTGATAGTGCCTGTGCTCCGCAAGTAAGTGTGGAAACAAACATCCGTTTATGGTATAATGGAATTGTTATAAAGGTAAAAGCGAGGAATGAAACTTGATCAAGCAATTGAAGAAAATGCGCATGGCAAATCTGTTGATGCTCACCGTTGCCGGTATCATTAACGCATTCGGCATTACCATTTTTCTGACACCGGTGAAGCTGTATGACAGCGGCATTTCGGGCACATCCATGCTCCTGGAGCAGATGACTCCGGAATTTCTGACCCTGTCTGTGTTCCTGCTGATTTTGAATATTCCTTTGTTTCTATTTGGTCTGAAAAAGCAAGGAGCGCTCTTTACGGTTTATGCCATTTACGCGGTCGTGATCTATTCGCTCTTTGCATGGCTCATCACCGACATTCTCCCCATTGATGTCAGCATTGCCTCTCCCCTTGCAGGCACCGACCTGCTCCTGTGCGCCTTGTTCGGCGGTGTCATATCGGGCATCGGAAGCGGTCTTGCCATTCGCTACGGCGGTGCCATGGATGGCATCGAAGTTATGGCGGTCATCTTTGCCAAGGGTCTTGGCATTACCGTGGGCACATTCGTGATGATCTACAATGTGCTTTTGTATGTGGTCTGCGGCTTTGTGCTCAAAAGCTGGATTTTACCCCTGTACTCCATTGTGACTTATGCAGCTGCCCTGAAAACCATCGACTTTATTGTGGACGGTGTGGATCGGGCTAAATGTGCCATCATCATCACGGAAATGCCCAATGAGATCTGCAAAGCCCTGGGCGAAACCTTCGGCAGCGGCACCACCCATCTGGAAGCAAAAGGCGGCTACTCCAACCGGGACAAATCCATGATCTACTTCGTGGTGAACCGGTATCAGGTCATACGAATGCGGGATATTGTCCATGAGATCGACCCTAGTGCCTATATCACCATCAGCGAAGTGGCAGACATTTTCCCCAGCAACAATCAAAACAGCTAAAAAAATCCTTCCCATACGGGAAGGATTTTTTTATTCTTTATTCGGAGAACAGATAGTTCACCAGTTTGGTAGCCAGAATGATAATGCCGATAATGGCGAAGATCACCAGCATACCCACACCCATGTGCTTGAGATTTGCCACAAATGCCATGGGGTCAAACTGCAGATTGGCGACAGTATTGGTCAAAAACAGCATAAACTTAACCTCCCATCAGCTTGGCGGCAATGTTCAGAATGATACCACCGGCGATGACCGATGCGATCTGGCCGGACACATTGACACCGATGGAATGCATCAGCAGGAAGTTCTGGGGATCTTCCTCCAGTGCCATCTTATGTACAATACGGCCGGACATGGGGAATGCGGAAATACCGGCTGCGCCGATCATGGGGTTGACCTTGTTCTTGGAGAACATATTGAGCAGCTTGGCGAAGAGAACACCGCCTGCTGTGTCCACAATGAAGGCAATCAGACCCAGGCCCATAATCAGCAGCGTATCCAGCTGCAGGAACTTATCGGCGGTCATATTGAAAGCCACGGAGATACCGAGGAAAATGGTAATCAGATTGGCCAGCACATTCTGGGCGGTATTGGACAGGCTGTCCAGAACGCCGCACTCGCGGATCAGGTTGCCGAACATGAGGAAACCGATCAGAGCCGTTGCCTGGGGAATGATGGCGGAAGCCACCACGGTAATGATGATGGGGAACAGAATCCTGGTCAGCTTGCTGACGGACTTCTGCTCGTAGGGCATCCGGATCTGGCGCTCTTTCTTGGTGGTCAGCAGCTTGATGACCGGGGGCTGAATGACGGGAACCAGCGCCATGTAGGAATAGGCAGCCACGGTGATGGCGCCCACATACTGAGAGCCAAGCTTGTTGGCCACGGCAATGGAAGTGGGGCCGTCAGCAGCACCGATGATGGCGATAGAGAAGAAGTCCCGGAAATCGGGGAAGAACACACTTGCCATGCACAGGGTGAAGAAAATACCGAACTGGGCGGCTGCGCCAAAGAGCATCAGCTTGGGGTTGGACAGCAGCGGGCCAAAGTCGATCATGGCGCCGATGCCGATAAACAGCAGCAGGGGGAACAATTCGTTGGCGATACCCGCATTGTACAGCTCATGAATGGGGCCGACAAGGGCATCGGAGAAGGGGATGTTGACCAAAATAGTGCCGAAGCCCATGGGCAGCAGCAGCGAAGGCTCCATTTCCTTGGCGA
Source organism: Candidatus Avilachnospira sp. (assembly GCA_045589035.1). Classification (GTDB taxonomy): domain Bacteria; phylum Bacillota; class Clostridia; order Oscillospirales; family Oscillospiraceae; genus Avoscillospira. The sequence goes on from JAZNFJ010000046.1 coordinate 18,756, forward strand.
TGGCCAGATAGACCAGCAGACAGCCGATGGCGATCATAATGAGGTCGTACCGGTCAAATGCCAGCAGGTTTTGATACAGAATTTCCATAAAATCCCTCCTTAGCCGATCACTACCAGAGGCGCACCGGTGTCCACCGTGGAGCCCTTGGACACCAGAACCTGGGTGACCGTGCCGGCCTTGGGTGCAACGATCTCATTTTCCATCTTCATGGCTTCCAGAATGACCAGCAGGTCGCCGGCCTTGACTGCCTGACCGGCAGAAACAGCCACATTGAGAATGTTGCCGGGCATGGGGGCATCCACCCGTTCACCGGCACCGGTAACGGCAGGAGCAGCTGCAGGTGCGGCAGCGGGAGCAGCCACAGGGGCAGCCACGGGAGCAGCTTCTGCAACAGGGGCTGCAGGAGCAGGTGCATAGGTGTTAAATTCCTGCATATTCATAGGCTCTGCCACTTCCACCTCTACTTCAAAGGTGCGGCCATTGAGTTTGATTTCATACTTCATGTTACTGAACCTCCCTGATGGAAATAAAACGCAGTTCATTGAGGGGCTTTCCCATTTGATCCGCAACGATGGCCATGACCATAGCAGCGGTCTTAGGCTCCACATTGTGCAGCTTCATCTCTCCGGCAGAACCGGGAGCCGCAGGCTTTTCCTCATCCTCCACAGCCGAAGTCACCGCAGGTACTGCGGTCATTTTCTGTTTGTTTGCAATGCGCTTCCGGAAGGCCATAACCACAACGATCAGTGCCAGAACCAGAACCATTGCCAGGGCCACATAATCATGCTGTGCACCCTGTATAGCAGCCGTAAGCATCAGCATAAAGCATTCTCCTTTCAGCAGAGGAGCAGCCTCCCCCATTGTTGGTTACATTATATAGAACATTCCCTCTCTTGTCAATTTGCGGAAAGGGCAAACTGCCATTCTTCATAACAAAAAAGGCACTCGAAATCTTTGGACTTCAAGTGCCTTTCCGATTTACGGCAGATTGTCTTCAATAAAAGGCCGGATCACAATGTCATGGACACAACCTTCTTCGATTTCCATGCATTCCTTGATCATCTTTGCCACGGTTTCCGGTTTCAGATAGTTATGGTTTGGCACTGCCCGGAAATTCGTATCCACGCCGCCGGGATATACGCTGCAAACGCCGATATTGTCCAATTTCGCTTCTTTGGTCAGGATCTTACTGATGGCTTCCATGGCATCTTTGGAAGCCGTATAACTTCCCATCGTAGGGCCGTTAAACAGGCAGCAGCTGCTTAAGATATTGACAATCAGACCGCATTTCCGCTCTGCCATCATAGGATAAACTTCCTGGATCATTCCAACGGCACTCACACAGTTCAGTTCCAGCATATAGCGCAGATCTTCCAGATTGATGTCTGCGACTTTATCTTTTTTGATATTGGCACCGGCATTGTTGACCAACACATCCACGGTACCAAATTCCTGTTTCACATGCTCACAAAAGCTGCGGCGTTTTTCGTCAACCGTCAGATCAAAGCACTCGGTGTAAACATGGCACTGGCCCAATTCCTGTACGAGCTGCTTCATTTTCTCTTCGCTTCTTCCGCAAAGTGCCAGATTATATTCCTTGGACAATAAGATTGCCAGCGACTTTCCGATTCCATCCGTTGCGCCGGTGATGATGACCGTTTTTTTCATATGCGGAAACCTCCTGTATCATGCAAAGTCTTACGGATCAGACAAATTCAAGCTCCTCAAACTGATTATAACATATCCGCAGGCAAAAAACACTATTCAGAAAGATCCCCTGATGCATTTGGCATCAGGGGATCCCTTTATTTCACTTTTTCCCAACCGGCATAAAGGGTCATATCCCCCTGGATGGTATCCGTTTCCATATTCCAGGGTTCAAAGCACGCATAATCCTTATGCCACCCGGTAAACACATAGCCTTCCCGGGTCGGCGGATCCGGCAGGTTCAGCGGCTCTCCATACATCTGTGTCTGGGATGCCACATCGCTGCCTCCCAAAGAGTCAAAGGTGATCAGGCTGCCCGGATTCTGCAGATCCAAGGCCACAAAGGCGATGATAAACAGAACGCAGACGATCACAGTGATGCTCAGTGTCCGAACAGAAACCTTCACATTTTTGTACAGACCCCGCAGCTGCTGCGGCTCTTTTCTGTCTGGATTGGGAGTGTTTTTTTGCTCGTCCATTACTTCTTGACCAGATACTTACGCATATCCAGAGCGCAGGCGCAGAGGATGATGGCGCCCTTGATGATGTACAGGCTGGAAGAACCGACGCCCAGCATGGTCAGAGCCACGAAGATCAGACGCAGGACCACGACACCCAGAATGATGCCGCTGATCTTACCGGTGCCGCCGACGAAGGAAACGCCGCCGATGACGCAGGCTGCGATGGCATCACATTCGGAGTTCAGACCGGTGTTGATGGCAACGGAGCCGCTGCGGGCACCCTCAATGAAGCCGGAGTAGCCGTACATGGCACCGGCCAGGGTATGCACCAGAACGGTGGTCCAGAACACGTTGACGCCGGAAACCTTGGCAGCATCGGCATTGGAACCGACAGCAAACATATTCTTGCCGAAGGTGGTCTTGTTCCAGATGAACCACATAATGGCAACCAGCACCACCGCATAGGCCACATATCTGGGCACAGCCACATTGCCCAGGCGGAACATTTCTCCGGTGACAAAGAGCTTATACTCATCGCTCAGACCGGAGATGGGCTGAGAGTTGTTGCCGTTGAGGTTGAAGAACCACAGGATGATGCCGTAGATGATCAGCTGGGTGGACAGGGTAACGATGAAGGGATGCAGGCTGAACTTTGCAACAAAGAAGCCGTTGACCAGACCGATCAGGGCACCAATGGCCATGGCGCACAGAATGGTCACGAGGATCCAGCCGCCGGTAACATTGGGCAGGCTCTGGAACATCTTGTTGACGAAGTCCGTCTTCTGCAGGAATACACCGGAAACAGCTGCAGTCAGACCTGCCACACGGCCTGCAGACAGGTCGGTACCGGTCAGAACGATACAGCCGGCGATACCCAAAGCCATGGGAAGATAGGCAGCGACCTGGGTGATCAGGTTTGCAAAAGAACCCAGGGTCATGAAGTTGGGCTTCTGAATAGCGGTATAGATCACGAAAATGATCATCAGAATGTACAGTGCATTGTTGAGTATCAGATCGGTCCAGTAGCGGCGCTTATCCTTTGCGTCCTTCTGGCGATACTCGGCAGCGGTACGCTGCAGATTTGCAATCGGATTAGTCATGCTGTCTTTCCTCCTTATACATACTTGGCAGCCAGCGTCATGATCTCTTCCTGGGTGGTCGTTGCCACGTCCACTTCACCGGCCACACGGCCGCCGGACATGACCACAATACGGTCACAAACGCCCAGAAGTTCAGGCATTTCAGAAGAAACCATGATAACGGTCTTGCCGTTGTTGGCCAGATCCAAAATCAGCTGGTAGATTTCGTATTTTGCACCAACGTCAATGCCGCGGGTAGGCTCGTCCAGCAGCAGCACCTCCGGTTCTGTCAGCAGCCAGCGGCCGATAATGACCTTCTGCTGGTTGCCGCCGGACAGGGAACGGATCTTGGTTTCCTGCGAGGGTGTCTTGGTGCGCATGGCATCGATGTAGCGCTGGGTATCTTCCCGCTGGGATTTTTCACTGAGCCAAAGGCCGAAGCGCTTATGGCGCTTCAGACTGGAGATGACCGTGTTGGCCTTGATATCCAGAACACCGAAGATACCGGTGGCACGGCGCTCTTCCGTCAGCAGCGCAAATCCGTTTTTGATGGATTCGGTGGCACTGCGGTTCAGGCAGTTCTTGCCATTGAGCTTGATGGTGCCGTCCTTACGGGTGCGGATACCGAAGATGCTCTCCAGGGTCTCCGTACGGCCGGAGCTGTCCAGACCGGCCAGACCCAGAACCTCACCCTTGCGTGCAACAAAGGAAACATCCCGAAGCTGGTTGTACATACCGGTAATATGCTCCACTTCCAGAGACACTTCACCGGGCGTGTTGGTCTTGGGGGGGAACTGGTTCGTCAGTTCACGGCCCACCATCAGACGGATGATGTCTGCCATCTCCAGATCGGCAGAGCGCTCTGTGGCAACCCACTGACCGTCACGCATGACCGTGATATAGTCAGAGATCCGCTTGATCTCCGCCATCTTATGAGAGATGTAGATGATACCAACGCCACGGTCACGAAGCATGTTGATGATCTCAAACAGATGCTCCACTTCTTCCTCAGTCAGAGAAGAGGTAGGTTCGTCAAAGACGATGACCTTGGAATTGTAGGAAACTGCCTTGGCAATTTCCACCATCTGGCGCTGGGAGACGGGCATGGTGCTCATGATCCGGTGGGGATCCACCTTGATGCCCAATTCTTCAAAGACAGCCAGGGTGTCTTTGTACATTTTCTTTTCATTGACAGCCACGCCGCCCACCTTGGGGTAACGGCCCAGCCAGATGTTATCCATAACGCTGCGCTTCAGAGCCTGGTTCAGTTCCTGATGCACCATGGCAACACCGTTGTCCAGAGCTTCTTTACTGCTCTTGAAATCGATCTCCTTGCCGTCCAGGAAGATCTGTCCTTTATCCTTGGAGTAAATACCAAACAGGCACTTCATCAGTGTGCTCTTACCTGCGCCGTTCTCACCCATCAGGGCATGGACCGTGCCGCGCTTGAGTTCCAGATTAACGCCGTCCAGCGCTTTTACACCAGGGAATGTTTTGGTAATTCCAACCATTTTCAGCAGAATATCCTGCTCCATCATTGGCTTTCCTCCCTTGCATGAAAATTGAGTTCCGGACAGGGAACAACAATTACCGCTGCCGCAGGGAAGCGGCATTTGTTGTTCTCTGTCCCGGGCAGTTTTAAAGGGGCAGCTGCCGCCTTTGCGACAGCTGCCCAAATGAGAAGCGATTAGAAATCAGCCGGTGTAGGGAGCGTAGGCGACGAACAGCTTGGCATTGCTGTCAGCAGCAATGGAGAAGCGGTCATCGGACAGGGAAGCCAGAGCTTCCACAGGAGTCTTGCCCTCGTTGATGGCCTTGGCAGTCTGTGCAATTGCAGCAGCCATGCCGTCAGCATCCTGCTTGACGGTGCCGGTCATTGCGCCTTCAGCGATCAGAGCCTTGGCATTGTCGGTAGCGTCAACACCAAAGACGGGAACGACGTGTGCGCCATCCTTGTTGTAGCCCTTTTCCTGCAGGGAGGCGATAACGCCTTCAGCCATACCGTCGTTGTTGCAGATAGCCAGCTCGATCATGTTGCCGGAAGCTTCATTGTAAGTAACGAAGTTGGTATCCATGTACTCCTTGGCGGCAGTAGCGGACCACTGGCCACCCAGGTCGACCTGATAGCAGTCGGGGTTGGAAGCATCGAAGTAAGCCAGAGCGGGCTTGCCGGCTTCGGCCAGGACAGCATTTGCATCCTCAACGCCGAACTGGGTGCGGTAGATAGCCTCAACGTTGGCTTCATCGCCCTTCATCATAGCGTAGGAGATGACACCGTCGCCGTTCAGGTCGATTGCGTCATAGTTGGCAACAACATAGTCGCCGATCATCTTGCCCTGCATATGGCCGGCTTCGGGAGCGTCGGTGCCGATGAAGCAGGTGGTCTCAGAGCCGTTCAGAACTTCCACATCGGAGCCATCGGTGCCGATGGCGCGGTTGAAGAAGACAACGGGAATGCTGCCGGCAGCTGCCAGAATCTCCTTGGCAACGTCAGGAGAGCCGGAAGTGACAACATTGACGATCAGCAGGGATGCGCCGCCAGCGATAGCGGTCTTGATCTGGTCCAGCTGCTTGGCCTGATCGCCGGCAGCATACTGGTTGTCATATGCAACACCCAGCTTGTCCAGTTCGCCGTTCAGAGCGGTACGAACAGAGCTCAGATAAACGTCAGACTCGTCATACCAGAACACAGAGATCTTGGGTTCCTTGGCGCCGCCGCAAGCAACCATGGTGAACACCATGATGACTGCCAGAGCCAGTGCGAGAAGCTTTTTCATAGTAAATCCTCCTAATTTTTTCCAGCATTTATTTGCTGTTATGGTACAAAATTACTATATCAATATTTCGCAAAAAAGTAAAGTGGTTTTTCTTCATTTCATGAAATTCTGCGCAAAGTTTTTGCATCTGCATGTATCTTCGTCCCATCCTGACCCGACTCATTTTCGGTCGGTCTGGATTGCAACCATTCTGGCCCATCGAAACCATGATAATGAGCATAAAAAGACTGAAAAACATAGTTTTTCAGTCTTTTTATCTGGCTTGAGGGGTATAAATAGATACCCTGCATTACGCTATTCCCCTTTTGACTCTTTCTGCAGTTTTAGGGCACACTCTGTGTGTTTCCCAAGAAACTGTTCTGCGTAGTTCCGTGCGTTCGTGTTGCGTGTATAGACCACATGGAATGCATGAGGTTCTGTGATTCCGTCCAGGGTAAATGTACCGATGTCACTTTCATTGGTAACAACGGACTGGTACATAAAGCTGATACCGATTCCGCTGGCAACCAAGGCCTTGATGGAGACAAAGCTGCTGATGGATACTTCTCTGTAAAAGTCACTCAGTTCATATCCGGATGCATTCAGACGCTCTTCAAAGATGCGGCGCGTACCGGAGCCCTCTTCTCGGACAATAATTGTCTGGCTCAGCGAGTCCTCAATTGCAACCTGTTTTCCGCATAAGGGGCTGCTCTTTGCGCAGATCCCCACAAAGGGTTCCATCCGCAGCAAATAGGAATCGTATTTGGTTTTACTGAAAGTACCTTCAATAACCGCAAAGTCCAGTTGATTCTCGTCCAACATTTGCAGCAGATGCGTGGTGTTATCCACCACAAGGGAAATCTCGTGACTGGGATCACGGAGATAGTCTTTGATTGCATCGATCAGCACATAGTCGCCGATGGTCTTGGTTGCACCGATCCGTAACTTCAAGCGCTTCTTATCTGCAATAGCCAGCTGTAGTTCCTCAAATTGGTATTGATGAGAGATTGCGTACCTCTCCAGTAGCAGGCATTTTTCGGTTTTATGCAGGGTATGGCCATCGTAAGTAAAGAGTTTCGTCTGCAGCGATTGCTCCAAAGCTTGGATTTGCTTGGTTACCGCTGGCTGAGAAAGGTGAAGGCGCTCCGCCGCCAGTCGGTAATTCATCGTTTGGCAGAGTGTCAGAAATGTATGCAGTTTCGGATCCATATCGCCCCTCCGATAAATTTATGGAATTGACACATTCCGTATAATAACTTCATTTTATCACAGTTCCATGGTAAGATAAAGAAAAACTTCAAAGGAGTACCATTATGAATCTGAAAACAAAAGAACATCTACTGTTTCTGCTGGGCGTTGCCATCTGCTTTGCAGTAGCTGGACTGTCCGTGCTTTTAGAAAAACTGATTCCCGGAGAACTTCTGGGCGCATCCATCATCGCCTTGTTTATGGGTACGATCATCAACAGCTTTTTCCATCCGACCTGGATCAAGCCGGCGCTGAAGTTTACCTCCAAAAAAGTGCTGAAGGCAGCCATCATCCTTCTGGGCGCATCTCTGTCCGTCAGCACCATTCTGTCCGTTGGTAAGATGACATTCTTTGTGATGATCTTCACCTTTGCCATGTGCTTTGGCGGCGGCTATTTCATCCGCAAGCTGTTTGGCCTCAACTGGAAGCTGAGCAACCTGATCTCTGCCGGTACCGGCATCTGTGGTGGGTCTGCCGTAGCAGCCATTGCACCGGTCATTGACGCTGATGACAAAGACATTGCCTTTGCCATGTCCTCCACCTTCCTTTTCGATATGGTGATGATCGCGCTGTATCCCCTGATGGGCAAGGCATTGGGTATGTCCGACATTGCCTACGGCATTTGGGCAGGTACTTCCGTGAACGACACCGCCAGTGTGGTGGCTTCCGGCTATGCGTTTTCCGAAGCTGCCGGCGATTTCGCCACCATGGTCAAGCTGACCCGAACCATTGCCATCATTCCCACTGTGCTGGTATTTGCCTGGATCGGTGTTCGCATGAAAAAGAAAGAAATGCAAGCCACCGGGGATGGCAAGAAAGTGAACATGATGAAAATCATTCCATGGTTCATTGGCGGATTTCTGCTGCTCGCTATCGCAAACAGCATCGGTTTCATTCCTGCCGCTGTGTCCGGCGTCATGAAAACCGCCAGCAAATTCCTGATGGTCACCGCACTGGCTGCCATCGGCCTGAGCACCAGCATTACTGATTTCAAGAAAGCCGGACTGAAGCCTATGTTCTACGGCGTCACAATTGACACTCTGGTCACATTGACGGCACTGGTTGTCATATGGTGTATGGGATTGATGTAAACACCCAGGTTAGATTACGCACCTCCTTTTCTCGAGAGACAACGAACGAGGTTTTTACT
>JAZNFJ010000047.1:0-8041 GCA_045589035.1 Candidatus Avilachnospira sp.
GTGAGCGTATTGGCATGGTCAGCCTTGGCTGTGCAAAAAATCAGGTAAATGCAGAGCAGATGCTCTTTTTGCTGCAGGAGGCAGGTTATGCCATCTCCGGTGATCCGGACGGCTGCGATCTGGCCATTGTCAACACCTGCGGCTTTATTGACAGCGCCAAGACCGAGGCCATTGACAACATTCTGGCTCTGGGTGCCTTGAAGGCAGAGGGCAGACTGGGCAAGATTCTGGTCGCCGGCTGTCTGGCACAGCGGTATCAGGAGGAAATTATCCGGGAAATGCCGGATGTGGATGGAATTCTGGGTACGGGCAGCTACGACGAGATTGTTCCTGCTGTCCGTAAGATTCTGGACGGCAAGCAGATTTTTGAGTTCGGTGATATTGATGCACCCCTCAGCGAAATCGGTCGTGTGCTGACCAGTCCCGACTACTATGCCTACTTAAAAATCGCAGAGGGCTGCGACAATCACTGCGCTTACTGCATCATTCCGGCTCTGCGGGGCAAATACCGCAGCCGGGAACTGGATGATGTGCTTTATGAGGCTCGTATGCTGGCACAGGACGGTGTCAAGGAACTGATCGTGGTAGCACAGGACATCTGCCGCTACGGCATTGATCTGGACGGCCATGAAATGCTCCTGCCGAAGCTCATGCGGGAACTCTGTAAGATTGATGGCATCCATTGGGTGCGTCTGCACTATCTCTATCCTGATGTACTTACCGATGAGATGATCGATGTCATTGCCAGCGAACCCAAAATCGTCAAATATCTGGATATTCCCATCCAGCATATCAACTCTCAGATCCTCAAAAAAATGAACCGCCGTGGTGATCGGCAGTTCCTGGTAACTTTGTTCCGCAAGCTGAGAGACCGTATTCCCGGCCTGGTCCTTCGCACCAGTCTGATTGCCGGTCTGCCCGGTGAAGGCGAGGAAGAGTTTGAGGAACTTTGCCAGTTCCTGCGGGAATTCCGTCTGGAGCGGGTGGGTGCTTTTGCATTCTCTCCCGAGGAGGGCACGGTAGCTGCCACCATGGACTATCCGCCCACGGAGGTTGCACAGCAGCGAGCCGAACGACTGGCGGAGATCCAGTCCCGGATCATGGACGAATATAACGACAGCCTGCTGGGCAAGACCATGGAAGTCCTCTGCGAGGGCTGGGATGAGCAGGAGGAAGCCTACTACGGCCGATCCTATGCCGACAGCCCCGATATTGACGGTAAGGTGTGGTTTGCTGCGGAGCGGACCGTTCACCCCGGTGAGTTTGTGCAGGTACAGATCACCGATGTCTACGACGGAGAACTCATTGGAGATATGGAGGAATAAACAATGACCACTGCTACAAAAATTACTTTGGCCCGTGTGGCTTTGATTCCTGTGTTTATGGTAGTGCTGCTGTTGGGTTATGAGTGGCCTGCCATGCTGATTTTTGCCATTGCCAGTCTGACGGACTTTGTGGATGGCTACATTGCCAGACATTATAACCAGACCAGCGATTTCGGCAAGTTCCTGGATCCTCTGGCAGATAAGCTGCTGGTGGTGGCAGCCATGCTGATCTTTGTCCAGCAGGGCCGTATGCCTGCATGGGTGGTCATGCTGGTGCTGGCCCGTGAGTTTGCCGTTTCCGGTCTGCGGATGGTGGCGGCAAAGGAAGGCACGGTTCTGGCTGCCGGCTTCAGCGGCAAGGTCAAGACCTTCTCCACCATGGTGGGTCTGTGTGTGATGATGGTGCTGCCGTTCCTCTGGCTGGATTGGGTAGTCATCGTGGTGATTGCGGTAACGACCTTGTATTCCGGGATTGAATATTTCGTTCAGAACTGGAAAGTGTTTAATTTCTAATAAAAAAGGTGTCATTCCAGAGGAATGACACCTTTTTGTTATGCTTTGTTTCGTTCCGGCAGCTGCGCCAGAATAACACCGGCAAAGACCAGTCCACAGCCAATCAACTCGGGAGCGGATAACCGTTCACCAATGAGCAGCCAACCGGACAGAACAGAGAAGACCGATTCCAAACTCATGAGCAGGGAAGCGGTGGTGGGCTCGGTTCGAGCTTGCCCCAAAATCTGCAGGGTATAGCCGGCACCGGCAGACAGGATGCCGGAGTAAGCGATGGGCAGCCAGCACTGCAACAGGCTGTCAAGGGTGATGGTTTCTGTAAAGAGGGCAATGACCAGACAGATCATGCCGCAGATAAAGAACTGCAGGCAGCTGAGCCGTACCCCATCCACATGGGGACTGAAATGGTCGATAACCATGATATGACCCGTAAAGGCAACGGCACAGAGGATCAGCAGAATCTCGCCGATACCCATGGTCATATCGCCTGCACACAGCAGATACAGACCGATGAGTGCCAGAATGCCCGCCAGCCAGACCCAGGGGGATACTTTTTTCTTAAAAAACAGTCCGAACACAGGTACAAGAATGATGTACAGAGTCGTCAGAAAACCGCCTTTACCGGCCTCGGTGGTCATCAGTCCCACCTGCTGCAGAGCGCAGGCAGTAAAGAGAAAGAAGCCGCAAAGACCGCCTGCTATCCAAAGGGTCCTTTTCTCTTTGGGGGAGGAGGGCTTTTGGCTGATGCCGCCCTTGTCCAGCAGGGCAATGACCGGCAGAAGTACCAGGCTGCCGAGCAAGGAGCGAACGGCCAAAAAAGTAAACGGACCAACATAATCCAGCCCCACTACCTGTGCCACAAAGGATGCACCCCAGATGATGGCTGCAAGCAGCAGCATTCCGTTACCAATCATTCGTTTCGACATAACAAGACCTCGTTTCGCAAACTTCCGTTACAGTATCATTTTCGGGAATAGAAGTCAAGCACTTGCCGAAAAAGAGTAAAACTGATATAATCAAACAAAGGAGTGGTTCTGTGGAAGATTTGTATATGCCGACCCTGCATACCTTTGAAAACAAAAATATTTTCACTGGCAGCTGGGGTATGCTTCGGTTTAAAATCACACCGAAGATCGTAGATAAGACACCCAAAGAGGTGGATATGGAAGGCAGTTCCATGGTTGCCGAATACTGGCACGGTCTGTACTGCTATGAAAAAAGTGACATTGAGGGCGAGCAGGAGTTTCCTCTCAGCCATGAAGGCAGACAGAATATGATCGATTGGCTGAAGTCCAAGGCATAAACAAGAGGTTGACACTTTGGTGTCAACCTCTTTTCCGTTATCGGTTGTTCTGGTTCTGATTGTTGTTCTGCTGGTTCTGACGGTTGTTCTGGTTGTTGTTATTCTGCTGATTCTGGCGATTGTTCTGGCTCTGATTGTTGTTCTGCTGATTCTGACGCTGGTTGTTGTTCTGGTTCTGATACTTGTCCATGTCAGTTTCCTCCTTTAATTGTAGTTGGGTACCGCTCCGTTAGTATGACCCAATTCTTAAGATTTATCCTTTGGTTTAAAAAGGATGGCTGCAAGCAGACCAAAAAAGATTGCAGCGGCAATACCGCCGGCAGATGCCTTGAGTCCACCGGTCAGAACACCCAGAAGCCCATCCTTGTCCACGGCTTCTTTCACACCTTTTGCGAGGGTGTTGCCAAAACCTGTCAGAGGAATGGTTGCACCGGCACCGCCCCAATCCACCAGAGGTTGATAGATACCCAACCCGCCCAAAATCACACCGGCGACCACATAGGAAACCAGTATTCTGGCAGGTGTCAACTTGGTCTTGTCAATGAGGACCTGACCAATGGCGCACAAAATGCCGCCAAGAAGAAATGCTTTCAGATAATCCATATTATCTCCTCTCTGAGCCGATGGAAACGGCATGGCAGACTGCGGGGATGCTTTCACCTTGCTGGGAAGAAACAGGCGACATCAGCGCACCGGTGCCACAGAACAGAATGTTCTTCAGCTTGCCCTTCGCCATTTGCTGCAATAAATAGCCGCAAAGGACAACCGAGCCGCAGCCGCAGCCGGAGCCACCTGCATGGACATCCTGTTTCTGCAGATCGAAAATCATGGTGCCGCAGTCGTTGTATACCCCGCCAATTCCCATACCGTCCCGGCGAAACAGCTCCAGCAGGATCTCCTTGCCCACAGAACCGAGATCTCCCGTCACGACCAGATCATAATCAGAAGGGGAGAGGTTCAAATCCTCAAAATGGGTGCGGATGGTGTCATAGGCAGCGGGAGCCATGGCTGCGCCCATGTTGTTGGCATCGGTGATACCCTGGTCAATGACTGTACCGATGGTGGCGGCATTCAAAAAGGGTCCGTGGTCCCGCTGTCCCAAAAGAATACAGCCGGCACCGGTGACGGTCCATTGGGCTGTGGGTGTACGCTGTCCGCCATAGCCGAGCGGAAAGCGGTATTGCCGCTCTGCTGAAGCAAAATGTGAAGAACTCATGGCAGCGGCAATGGAGGCATAGCCGCTGTTGACACTCATACCCGCCAGACACATGCCCTCTGCCATGGTAGAGCAGGCACCGTAAAGCCCCAGAAAGGGCACACCGGTGTTTCGGACAGCAAAGCTGGAACTGATGCACTGGTTAAGCAGATCTCCGGCAAAGAGGGCTTCGATATCCTCATCCCGCAATCCGGCTTTTCGTTTTGCGGTTTCCAATGCCAGAAACTGCATCTGCCGCTCCGCTTTTTCCCATGTCTGCTGTTTGAAAGTGGTATCGGTGTCCGTATAGTCAAAATAGGCACGCAGAGGACCTTCCTGTTCCTTTTTGCCTCCGATTGCTGCAGAGGATAAAATGGAAGGATGGTGGTCAAAAATAATACTCTGTCTGCCCTTGCGAAGGCTGGTCAAAGTCGATCACTCCTTTTTCCGTAGTATGCGAACAAATTGTGAAATTATTGCAATGAAGTTGTTTCATACTGCATTTTGTGGTACAATCCTATCACGATTATGTTCTGAAACGGAGAACCTGCATGCGAATTGGTAATTTGGAAATAAAGGGAATGACGGTTCTGGCCCCTATGGCAGGTGTGACAGACTGGGCCTATCGGGCAGTCTGCACCGAACTGGGTGCGGCATTGACCGTCACGGAGATGGTTTCCTCCAGAGCCCTTGTTTATCAGGATAAAAAGAGTGTGGGACTTTTGAAAAAGACACCCACCGGTGTTTGCGGTGCGCAGATCTTCGGCAATGATCCCCAGATCATGGCGCAGGGTGCGCAGCTGGCTCTGCAGCACAGCGGCTGTGATTTCATCGACATCAATATGGGCTGTCCCATGCCGAAAATCGTCAACAACGGTGACGGCAGTGCCCTGATGAAAGATCCTGTTCTGGCAGGAGAGATCGTCCGCGCGGTGGTGGATGCGGTGGATGTGCCTGTGACGGTGAAAACCAGAATTGGTTGGGATCGCGGCAGCATCCATGTGGTGGAGTTTGCCAAACGGCTTCAGGATTGCGGTGCATCTGCCGTGGCAGTCCACGGAAGAACCAAGTCCATGCTCTACTCCGGCCGTGCCGACTGGGATACCATCCGGGAGGTCAAGCAGGCTGTTTCCATTCCCGTCATCGCCAACGGCGATATTTTCGGTGCAAAAGAAGCTCAGCAGTGTCTGGATCGTACCGGTGCGGATATGGTGATGATCGGCAGAAGTGCCTTCGGCAACCCATGGGTCTTTGAGCAGGTCAATGCAGTGCTGGAGGGCAGGGAGTGTCCGGAATTGCCGCCCCTTTCCCAGCGAATTGACGTGGCATTGCGGCAGTATGAACTGGCAAAAGAGGATAAAGGCGAACACATTGCCTGCCTGGAAGCCAGAAAGCACTTTGCATGGTATCTCCGGGGTGTGCCCTACAGCAACTATTATAAAGAGCAAATTTCCTCCATTGCCACTGCAGAGGATGTCTATAAAATTGCTGCGGGTATCAAGCGGGATCTGAGGTGAAGCCATGACCGATGAGAAACTTTTAATCAAACAGGCAGCGTCCGGCGATCAGGATGCCTTTGCGCAGCTGGTTGAGGCTTACCAGAAGTCTGTGTATAACCTCTGCCTGCGGATGGTGAGCAATCCCACCGATGCGGAGGATCTGGCGCAGGAGGCTTTTGTGAAGGCCTGGAGGGGTCTGCAGTCTTATAAATTTGAATCTGCCTTTTCCACATGGCTCTATCGGCTGACCGGCAATGTCTGTATCGATTTTCTGCGGCAGCAGAAGCGCAGGTCGGTCATCTCTCTCACCGCATCGGAGGAGGATGCCCCGGAACTGGATATTCCCGACCCAGAGCCTTTGCCGGAGGAGCAGGTGCTACATCGTGAGAAACAGCAAGCTGTGGCAGATGCCATGGCGAAGCTGCAGGACAGTGAACGGCTGATATTGACCCTTCGTGTGGTGGAAGAACTGTCCTATGAGCAGATTGCCGAGGCAATGGATATCAAGATCGGTACGGTTAAATCCCGCATTGCCAGAGCCAGAGAGCGGCTGAGAAAGATTTTGCTGCAAAATGGGAACATTTTTGGAAATTTTTCGTCCAATCAAACAGAGAGGGGGCGAGATCATGAAATGTGAAGATGCATTGGTACTGATCAGTGGGCGGATCGACGGTGAAAACACACCGGAAGAGGATCGTCTGCTGCAGGCGCATCTGGATACTTGCGGAGATTGCAGAAACGTTCTGCAGGCTTATCTGGAACTGGATCGTGGTGTTGCCGCTCTTGAGGAAGAACCTTCCGCGGACTTTACCGCCAAGGTCATGGCATCCGTCAAGAAAGAAATCGCCGGGAGAAAGAAATTAATGACCGTTCTGCCCCTGCTGGCTACAGCTGCTGCGCTGGTGCTGGTCATTGGAATGGGAGCAATTCGCCCGGCTGTTGTCCATCAGGATGCGGCACCCATGACCGCCAGAACCATGGCGGCAGATACGGCAGTTTTTACCCAGACGGCAGATGCAGAAACCATTGCTATGGAACGGCAGGCCAATGTGGTCGTGACCGATAAGATGCTTTCCGAACTGGAAGATTGCAGGGAGGAAATGCTGCCGGACGGCTCCGTGCTGTATGAACTGCCTTCTGCGGAAATGGCAGAGGAACTGCGCCTTGCCTACGGTCTGGAACTGTTTTCCGTGGAAGATGCGGAAATGTCCTATGCTTTGCTGATGCCATAAATCGAACACCGACAGGGCTTGTTCCTGTCGGTGTTTTGTTATATAATCGCAGTGGAGGGATGATAATGATCAGAAATCTGATTTTGGATATGGGAAATGTCATGCTCAAGTTTGAGCCGGATTTGTTTATTGAGGCCTTGGGTGTCACCGATCCTGCGGTGCATCGGCTGCTCCGCAGAGAGGTCTTTGGCTCTGTGGAGTGGGTCTTACAGGATTGGGGCACATTGACAGAAGCGGATTCTTCGGAGATCATTTGCGCCCGCCTGCCGGAGGAATACCGGGAAATGGCAAGGGATCTGATCTTCCGCTGGGATAAACCTATCCGACCCATTGACGGCATGGCAGAACTGGTAAAGGATTGCAAAGCCGCAGGATTGGGTGTCTATCTGCTGTCCAATGCCTCAGTCCGACTGCCGGAATACTGGGTTCGTGTGCCCGGACATGAATGTTTTGATGGGATTGCCGTTTCCGGTCTGCTGCATGCGGTGAAACCCATGCCGGAGATCTATCGCCATGTGCTGGATACCTATGATCTGAAGGCAGAGGAGTGCCTGTTTGTGGATGATATGCCCATGAATGTGTCCGGTGCTTTGCAGGTGGGCATGCAGGGATTTGTCTTCCACGGCGATGCCGATGCCCTGCGGCAGGAACTGCGAAATCTGGGTATTCAGATTTAAAAAATAGTGAAAAAAAGGCTTGCTTTTTGCTTTGGTATCATATATAATATCAAAGCAAGTTACGGAGGCTTAGCTCAGCTGGTTAGAGCGCTTGCTTCACACGCAAGAGGTCACTGGTTCGAGTCCAGTAGTCTCCACCAAAAAACACCGGAAATCGCGAGATTTCCGTTGTTTTTCTTTGCTTTTCGCCCCTTTCCGGCGCCAATAAAATTCTTCAAATGCGGGCGGTCTCTGCCTCCGGAATTCACCCGTCAGCCGCAGATGAATATTTTTTCAAAAAAAATGGATATATTTTTCTTG
>JAZNFJ010000048.1:0-5045 GCA_045589035.1 Candidatus Avilachnospira sp.
TACTGCGATGGATGCATCGGTGGTATTGCAATGGATTTTTCTCACAACGGATGCAATATCGGCTATGTGTCTGGAAGAAAGGAGCCTTAGTGCTGCCAACGCGGTTTCGGCGCTGGGTACCTGAAATTCCATAGCAGCTCCAGTTTTGGGATCCGGATACTGGTACTGATTCATCATGATGGGGTTGATGTCACCTGCGGCACCGCTGGACCAGATGGAAACGGCACCGTATTTTTCCTCCATCAGTTGGCTGGTCACACCGGCCAAATCGCCACTGATACCAACTTTGCCGCTTCCGTCAGAATTGTTGGAGATCATGACGCAGCAATGAACTGCGTAGTTGACAAAGAACGCAATAGGCTTTCCGTCAAAGTTCTCTGCCTTTAAAACGAACAGAGTGTGGTCTACCGGACCGGCAGGGTTTACACCCAGAGAGCAGCAGTGCTGAACAGTGCCATCGGGAAGCTCGACGGCGTAGTCTTGACAACGGTTGACATTGATATTGCTTTCACCGGTACTCCAGCCAATTTTTGCGGGTTCCAGATTGCTTAGGGCGGATTCCACGGCAGATAGCATCCGCTCATGCACAAGGGTTTCGTAAGCATGTATAGTAGCCTGAATTTCTGTGCTTTGTGATGTTCTGCTGTTCTTCTGCTCATAGGGGCGGACGCTTGTGACAGGTGCCGTATGGGTGTGTACACCAAAGAAAAGGATATTCTTTTCAGGGATGCCGGTTTTTGCGGAAATTGCTGCAAGACTTTCTGCGGGGTTGGGAGCTTTGTCTAAATCGAAGCTGACAAAGAGGACCGTATTTTTCTCGCTGCGGAAGGCAATTGCCCGCACAAACAATTCATCATAAACGATACCGGAGAACCGGGCATTCATGAGCCCAGGAAGCAAAGGAATCAATTCTGCAGGTGGGGTAATATTGGCCTTTCCGGCACCACAGTACAGTGATTTACTCATAGTTCGCTCCTTTCTGCAGCACTTGCGGTTTGCTCTTTCATAAAATCAAGAAAAATTCTCCCCTTGGGTGTCAGCCTGTCCTCCCGATACAGAAGATTGATGGAGGAGGAGACGGGCGGAGCAATGTCCAGAATCGATACATTGGGAATCCTAAAGGACTTGGCTGGTCCTTTGACCAGCAAGGAAACACCGGAACCCTGTCCCACCAGTTCCAGAATATTTCGGATGCTGTAGCTGGTGTAGGCGATGGAGGGGGTAAAGTTCTGCTCTTTGCAAGCAGAGATTGCGGTGTGATACACGAAGGTGTTTTCTGGCAGCATAAGAAACCGTTCCTTGGAAAGCTGGGAAAGAAGAACCTCCTGATAGTTTGCCAGCGGATGGGATGCCGGTATAGCAGCGGCCAGCACGTCGTGGTTCAGTTCCAGCCGATCAAAATTCGGATGTAGAGCATGGTCGCTTTCTTCGCAAATGATGAAGTCAAATTCGCCCCGTTCCATTGCTTCCATCAGTGCTGCAGGCAGCAATTCCCGAAAGTGGGTGTTGATTTCCGGATGGTGACTGCGGAACAGATTCGTCTTCTCTACGAAATTGTACCGGGAAGCGGTGGGATAGAAACCCACAATCAAATCGTAAGTCTGCATGGTTTGCTGTCGGGAAATGGCGGTCAAGGCTTCGTTCTTCAGTTGTACGATTCGCTGGGCATGGGGACGCATAATTTTTCCGTACTCGCTTAACTCCAGCTTGCGGGTCGTGCGATCAAAAAGAGGGACACCCAAAGCAGTCTCCATCTGTTGGATTTTCTGGGTCAGAGCTGCCTGCGTAAAGGGAAGCTGCTGGGCGGCTTTGGAAAAGCTGCGATGCTCTGCAAGCGTCAGAAAATATTCATACAGTTCCGTTTTCATCTGCAAGCGCTCCTTTCACAAATTCCAGAAACAACGTGCCACCTTTGTCTAACATATCCGGGTTGTAGATGACTGCTGTTTTGATGCTGTGCAGGGGAAGAATCTCCCGGATGTACAGATCGGCACTATGGTGCATGGCGATCTGTATTGGCATGATGCCGACACAGAGATTCGCATGGATCATCTGCCCGGCCAGGGCACCTACGGGATTGGCGGATACGGTTGAGAAGGGTGTAAAACCGGATTCGTGGAAAACCTTGCTGTACAGCTCATACATGATGGTAAAAGGAGGGGGGAGCAGCAGATTTTCATCACTTAACTTGGAAAGGTGAATGCTGTCACGGGAAGCCAGCGGGTGATCGGGAGAGAACACAGCGGCCAGAGAGTCCTCTGAATAATCAAGGGTCTGGAAGGAATTGCTCCGGGTTCCGTCATCTACAATAAAAGCAAAAGGCAGCTCGCCGTTGGAAACCTTTTCCTTCAGCGTAAAGGAACTGAACTCTGAAATGCTGATTTGGTACTCGGGATGAAGTCCCTGAAATCTTGCGATTTGTTCCATGACACCATAGCTTGCTAGAATACCGTCGCAGCCGATGCTGACAGTGACCCTGCTTTGGGACTGAGCCCGTTTGATTTTGGCGTGACAGGCATTTTCTTCTTCGATGATTTTGCGGGCATAGGGAATCAGAATAAAGCCAGCCTCGGTCAGCTCAATGTGCCGCGGGTACCGGATAAACAGTGGAGTTCCGATCTCTTTTTCCAGCGCGATGATGTGCCTTGACAGGGTGGCTTCAGAGATAAAAAGCGGTTCCGCCGCAGCGGCATAGTTGCCGATTTCGGCCAGCATCACAAATTCACGCAGCATTTGTATCGTCATAAGGAACTCATCCTCTCGATTTATAAGTATTCTGCAATAAATTTAAGCGAAAATAATTTGCTTGTCAAGAGGTGTTTTTGTAGAATAATACTAGAACAATTTCTTTCAATAGGGGAATTGTCGGGGAAATGCCCAAATCAACAAAAAGGAGAGCGAAAAAATGAAACGGCTATTTGCAATTCTTATGGCAGTTGCAATGGTTCTGTCTCTGTGCGCCTGCGCCGGCGAGCAGAGTGTTGAGGACACCACGCCTCAGCAGACCCAGGCACCTGTTCCGGAAAGCTATGAAAACTACGATGTTCGCTCCTACGCATCTGAGTGGGTCTACCATGATGTATGCTATGTAGGCGCAGGCGAGGCAAAGTATGTGGATGTTCCCTACTACTCTCTGGAGAACATTACCTACTGCACCAATCCTGTGGATGAAGTGTATCAGACCTTCAACATTTATGTTCCTGCCTGCTACATGACCCAGAATGCCGATGGCAGCTGCCAGATCAATGAAAAGGGCATCTTCGGTGTCATGGGTGAAGATGACAGCACCATCATGTACGGCACCCAGGAAGCACCCATTGTTTATCTGAATACCATTTCCGGCTATGCAGCCGGTGTTGCCCCCAAGATTTCCGACGGCCGTATGGGCAGCAATGCCGGTTACTGCTATCAGTTCATCGAGCAGGGCTTGATTCTGGTCACTGTCAGTGCCCGGGGCCGTACCAGCACCGATGCTGACGGCAACTGCAACGGCACCGCACCCAACGGTCTGGTTGATCTGAAGGCCGGTATCCGCTGGCTGACCTATAACGATGAGTTCCTGGCCGGTGACTCCAACAAGATCGTCACCGTCGGCGTTTCTGCCGGTGGCGGTATGTCCACCATGCTGGGTGCCAGCGGCAACAGCGAGCTGTATGACAGCTATCTGACCGAGATCGGTGCCCTGGATTCCTCCGATGCCGTTTGGGCAAGCGTTGCTTACTGCCCCATCACCGATCTGGAATTTGCAGACGGTGTCTACTGGTGGCAGATGGGCGCAAAGGAAGGCGACGGCTTTGAGGCCGCACTGGCCAATGCTCTGCGGGAAGAGTACATCGCATATATGCAGTCCCTGGGCTTTGATTTGGGCGACGACGGCATCAGCGGCAGCTTCTATGAAGACTTCCTGAACGCCATTGAAGATGCCTTTAATTACCATGCAACCAACAAGCTGAAGAAGGAAGACAAGATCGCTGAGTATTTTGCAGGTCTGAACGAGAAGGAAGAATGGATCAGCTACAACGCTGAAACCGGCACCGAGATTGTCAGCCTGGAAGCATTCGTAAATAACTACTGGGGCGAGAAGCTCTTTGACAAGGGTGCAACCGTGTTTGATACCTTTGACTGCGGCTCTATGGAGGGCGAGGTCTTTGGCGGCAAGCACTTCAGCTGGATCGTTGTAAAGGCTCTGGAGAAGATTTCCGGCGATTACCCCGAGGCTGCTGATTATCTGGCTGCCTACAAGGCAGATGTGGACGGCGGTATGGGCGATATCGCAGCCCTGTACGATCCCATGACCTTTATCGGTCAGGACAACTCCGATGTGGCACCGCACTGGCGCTTCAACATCGGCACCGAGGATACCAATATTGCCCATGCACTGGCGTGGACAGTCTATAACGCACTGAATGCCAAGGAAGAAGTGGATGCCAACTACGGAATCCTCCACGGCATCGGCCATCAGACCGTTGAGTATGACCCCTATGATCTGATCAGCTGGATCTACCAGACTGATCTGGGCGTTGCTCCCGCTTATGATAACATCAAGTCTATGCAGACCGTGGACAGCGGCGAAGCTTCCGGTGCTATCCAGTCCTATGACTCCGTGGCAGGCACCTACACCCTGACCGAAGTCAATGCTGTGGGTATGGAAGTTTCCTGGACTCTGGAACTGGGCCTGGACGGCAAGTACGTTCTGAGTGAGACCGGTGTTGTTGAAAAGTCTTACACCGGCAGCTATGTTGCCATCGATGGCTATATCTCCTGCGGTCCCATCAATGAGGAAGAAGGCCCCCGTGGCGAAGCCTTTGGCGACGGCTACGTCTCCGTCTGGACTGTGAACAGCGGTGCCGGCACCTGTGCCCATGCGGATCTGAGCAAGTACACCGATCCTGCAACTGCCGGTACTCCCGGCGGCGCTGTGGATGTTTCCGGTACCTACACGCTGGAAGAAGTCAATGCTGTGGGTATGGAGATCACCTGGACTCTGGTTCTGAATCCCGACGGCACCTATGCGCTGTCTGAGACCGGTGTTGTGGATAAGACCT
>JAZNFJ010000049.1:0-6800 GCA_045589035.1 Candidatus Avilachnospira sp.
ATCCTTGGTAACGCCTTCAATGGCAAAAACATTATCACAGCCAACTTCAAAAGTGCAGTCATCGGTAACACTGGTGGTAACAGAGAATTTGTCGGTAACATCCTTACCGTCATTCAGGTCAGTATCCACATCTGCCTTGTACTTGGTGTCGTACATGAAGACCTTAACGGAACTGTTGTTGAAAGAAAGGCCATCAGACAGGGTATCGTGGAACACCATAGTAAAGGAAGTATAGTATGCAGCATTGCTGGGCAGAGTGCCGGTCAGCTTGAAAGGAACAATATCGCCGATATCATGGTCAGCAGTGTCATTCCATGCGTTGTCCAGAATGTTGTCGTCTTCGGAGTCATCAATATCCTTGACCTTCTTTTCCACGGTGGGCAGGGCGGTCTTGGGGGTGATGGTAAGGGCGTCCTGACCCTTGGTATCTACCATAACCAGAGAGTTCGCTGCGTTGCCGTCCAAGTCGGTCACATCAGCGATCATCCAGTAACCCTGTCCGATGTTGTCGTTGGTGCCGGTCATATTCTCCTTGTCGGGAGTGATATTTGCTTCGATAATTGCACGGTACAGACGGTCAGCAACCTGACGCATGGTGTGATAGGTATCGCCGTTGTCGCTGGTCTGGTTGGACAGGTACTTCAGGATCTGATCGTCGGTAATGCCGTCAGCGGTAGCAGGTTTGGTGCCGCCTTCCCACAGATAGTTACCACCATTGGCGAAAACTTCTGCCTGGAAAATAGCACGATACTCTGCGTTCACAGTGTATGCATAGTTGTAGCAGTCGCTGGTGTGCTCACCATCGTGATCAGCATGATGCTCACCGGTCTTCAGGCTGGTGGTCAGTTTCAGCAACTGATAACCATTATAGGTTCTTCCATCAGAGTCTTCGATGGTCAGTGTTGTGTCCTCTGCTGCGAATGCAGTGATGCTCAGGCTAAAAATCATTACCATTGCCAAAAGAATAGAAACAAACTTTTTCATAATTGCGTATCCTTTCTATATTTCTTTTTTGGGGATATCGTTTTTGATTTGCTTTTCAGAAGATTCATCCTACGGCGCATGTTCGCCGAAGTAAGGGAAGCTTATCCTACGCCCCTCCTTTCTCGCTTGCGCCTTAGAACGAATCTATATACAAGCGGTGTGATGATAAACAGCACACTCACAAGTATCAAGGGATAAACACCGGAACCGCCGGTTGCGGGCAGATCGTAGTGCATAATCTGGTTGGTTACATTCACTTTGCCGATCTGCTCAAAGGGAATGCGGATGGCATCCAGACCCGCCAGGACTTCATCACAAATCTCACAAGAGTCGCCGGTATTATCACAGAAGCAGAACCAGTGCTTTGTGTCATCCAGCTGATATCCCGGTGGAGCTTTCAGCTCCTGCATGTAGTAAGGAATATGCTCCCGGAGAATGATACCCTCGACGATACTCGTCTGGAAGAGAAGCTCGCCGTTGGCATCGGTCACCTCGGTGGTGATCAGACCGCCCTGTTCGTTATACAGGCCGAAGGTAGCCCCGCCAAGGGGCTCACCGGTCTGTGCGGAGGTCTTGAACATTCTCACCTTGTAGCTTTTGGCTGCAATGTTGATGTCTGCGTAGACCTTTTCAACGGTGGTGTCTTTGATGTCCTCGCCCCAAAGAGTGATGGTGGCAGAGTTGCTGTAGCGAATTCCTTCAGCAACATGTTCGGGGAAGATGAGCGTCGCATCATAGTCCAACGTATACATGACCGGCTGGGGATGCAGGATCACGATATCCAGAACATGGACTTCCTTGCCGTGGTCATCCGTCTGATTGCCGGTACCGTCGTATGCAACGGTGAAGTCCGCGCCCTGCTGCAAGGTGTAGGTGTTTCCGGCAGCATCCTCGGCGGTGATCACAAGGGAGCCGCTTATGTATGCCAGCGTGTCGGACATAACGTCGTGTATGGTGAGGGGCGAGCCGTTTGTGAGGTTTATCTTCGCTTCGTTCACAGTTACCCGATAATTTGCGGTATAACCGTCATAGTCATGGGTGAGCTGCTTCTCAAAGAGATTGGGAATTTCCACTGTTGCATCATCTGTGTCAACGCGGTTGGAATTTCCACCGTCGGGCATATAGTAAAGCTGGGCGCTGTTATTGAGCTTATGTCTCAGTATGCCGTATTGCTGTATGAGTTCCGTATCGTTGGTTTCGTAGATGAAGTTGAACACAACGGTTTGGGTTTCCGTCCAGCATTGGCAGAATTCCTGTGTGGACAGCCAGTTGCCCGCATCATCCTGATACCAGTATTCTCCGCAGCTGTTGTTTGAATAGTCCCAGAAGCAGCTGTCGTGGGTGCATTGGCATCGTGAAAGAATGTTTATGGTTCTGGTATGTCCGTCATCGGATGTCCATGCATTTTCCCATGCGAACATATCTGCGTCCGTAGCATCCTGAAGTCTCGGAACATCAATGGTGGTGCCGTTATAAGTGGCGGTAACGCGGGAAAGTCCTATATCGTTGTATACAGGGCCTATGGAAACGCCGTTTTCGTCCAGCAGCTTCATTTCATCCATGAAGAACCAGGAATATTTTGCCTTTTCGCCTTCGCCTCTGCCCGGTATAACAACTTGAACTTCCCATAGGAAGCGGCCGCCTGAGCCGTCCGATACGAAGGTACCGTTTTTGTTTATTTCGGCATCGGCTTCGCCGTGTGTGAAGTTGACCCAGCCCCATTTTTCCTGTCCGTCAATACGGGCTATGTTCTCATAGCCATAGGTGCCGGGAGCAGAGAGTCGGTCGGGGGTGGAGGTATACTCAATGTAGTATATCCAGCCATCGTTGCCCAGTTCTATCTCGCCGCAATAGTCGCAGAAAACAGTTTGGGGCATTTTGTAGCTCCAGCCCGTTTCGTCCCATATAAGATGGGGATCGTCGGCGGAAACCCTCCAGTTATGCCAGCCGCCGTCAGGATCGGAAGCGCCAATGGTGAGCCCACCGGCTATATCAGAGGCAGTGTAGTGGTGGGGCTTGCTCCATTCACCGTGATATACCTGGTCGGTGATTATATTTCCGATGATCTGGGAGTCGGCCTGGCCTGTAATGTTCAGCTGCCATTTGATCTTTGTGGGGTCAGTGGTGCTTTGTGAACCCCATTTGTTGAGAATTGTGGGATAGCTCTGGGGTGGCGGCTTTTCAACCTTAACGGATATAAGTCCATCGAAGTCAATCGGCTCTTCCTGCTCCGGGAAGTGGATTCCCAAGGTTGCGCTGATGGTAATATCCGTGCGGCTGTTCATATGTTCATTGAATACGAGTGTAATCAGTCCCGTATCCGTAACGACCCAACTACCGACTTCTGTTCCATCCTTCAGAATGAATGTACCTTCGCCGCCATCCACCATCAATCCGTTAGGAATTTGGTACTGGTAGGTTCCCGGCAGAAAACCTTCCGGGCTGGTAAAGGTAAGTGTCAGTTTATAGCCGGTACCTGCCGTGGCAATGTAGTTTCCATTTTCGTCTTTAGGCAGTTCTACATTGTTGAAGTCCAGCAGTGTAAAGAAATAGTTGCCGCCGTTCGCTTCCAGATAAGGCAGCAAATCCGTAATCGCTCTGGAATTTCGGAGAGAATATCGCTGCATCTCAGCCGGTATTTGTCCACTTGCAAAAATAAAGAAAGCGGGGCCTTCCGAGATGTCCAGCAAATCCTGCTGCGTTATTTCGGGAGCAGCCGGAGGCGGTTTTTCCTCTTCCGTGGTTTCTATCAAAGGTGCTTCTGTCGGTTCTGAGGGCTCTTCCGCGTTATCAGTCGTACCTACTGTTAATCCCCAACCAACAATTGACTCGTCTGTTAGCGTTAGCAGGTCAGCTGATACCGCATCGTCCATATCGCCCCGAATCACACGGAACGTTGCATTTTGCACTTCCGAAACAATACCAACGGTGTTATTACTGAAGAACACCAAATCACCGCCGAGCGGGAGATAGTCGCCCGCCGGGACATATTTATCGAGGCGTTCCCAAAGCGTTGCCATGGCAGAGGCACCGGTATTTCCGGGCGTTTCTTCCGGATCGGCACCAGCATAATGCAGGCAGAAGGAAACAAACATGGCAGACCAATCTCTGTACGGTGTGCCGTACCATGCACCATAGCGGGTATAACCACGGCGGATACCATCACTACCGACTTCAAAATTAAGCGTGCTTTCGGAATAACCTACCTGTGTTTTCGCAATACCCACCAAGTCTTCGCGAAGATTCCCTGTGTAAGGATAATCTGCAAACATTTCCTGCCAATCCAATATTGTTTCTACGTCTGCCGTGTCATCGGAGTAGCAGTCTATACTGTGGACATGTTCTTCCCGTTCGCAGGTAATGTTCCATTCATAACACGCATCGCTGTGTATATGGCCTTCTTCCAAAAGTCCGCAGGACAAAACCTGTTCTTCGTGCGCTTCGATCCGGGTCATTGCATAGCAGCTTTCCACATGCCGATGGGGTTCCGAAACCAGATTGCAGATAAGCTCGGTTTCTTCCCAAGTATCAGTCACCACGATTTCATAGCAGGCTTCATCATGCAAATGTCCCTCGTCCTGATTATCACAGATCAGACGATTTTCTTTACTCTCTTTTGTAACGGTTGCATAGCAGCTGTCGCTGTGTATATGAGGATCTTCCGTAATGTCGCATACAAGCTGCAGCGTTTCCTGCGCTTCTATCCAATTTGTTGTATAACAGGCATCCTCATGGCTGTGCGGTCCTTCCGGGATGGTGCAAATGCAGACCCGCGTACCGCATGTCTCATCATGGGTGTGCTCCACAATGCCGCAGGATGCGTCACCGGCCAATGTCAATCCTGGTTGCCTCAGAAACCAGAAAACATTTAATGTAACCACGAGGGAGAGCAACAGCAGCGTTGCAGTCATTCGTTTTTTTCTGATTCTGAACCACTTTAGATTTTTTAGGCTGACATCCAAAGCGTTCTGCACAACTCTCCCTCCTTTCATCAAACATAAGATGCTTTTTAGTAAACAAATCCAATTTCAGAGAGCGGCCAAACTCTGACAAAAACTTTTCCTATAATGTCTTCTTGAGAAATTGCTCCTATCACGGAGTTTCTGCTATCTACAGAGTTAGATCGTTGATCTCCCAAGACAAAGTATCCCGTTCCAGGCACCTTGTAGGGAAATTCCAGATCGCAGTCTCCCAAGCCCTTATCTGTCACATACGGTTCCTCTAACAATTCGCCGTTAACATATACATTTCCATCGGCATCAATAGCAACTTCATCCTCGGGAAGGGCAATAACGCGTTTAAGCAAAATTTTGCCTTGATAATAGAAACCGACCAGATCACCCCGATCAAAATCTTTCGTTTTAAGAAGAACTACAATTTCGTCGTGCTCCAATGTCGGAGACATACTATCTCCAGAGATTTGTAGGATTGGCAGAAATAAAGTTGCTATCAAAACCGCAACAGCAGCTACGACAACAAGAACTGAAACTGTACTGCGTAGTGATTGACGATAATAATCGCTTTTACGAATTCGTTTCCGCTCTTTCTGTATTTCTTCTAAAGATGGTATTGTTATTCGTTTTTTCGGTTTCCTTGCCATGCTTAAAACCTCGTTTTATTTTTGTGTTTCCGGATTTTCCAAGGTTTTTACCGCCTTATGTAGTTGCTGCCATTTTCTATATTCAGCCTGATAGAGCAACTCCAATTCCGCAAACTGTTTTTTTCCATCTGACATTATTTTTTCAACAGCTCGGTTAGCTTCTTCAATTCTTGCTGCACATTCTCTTTCGGTTTCCTCTTTCATACAGGCAATTTCCTGCAGATACAGGTCTGCTGTCATTTGTGCAGCAGAAAAAACATTCGTAATAGATGCAGCTGCTTCCGCAACAGAGCCCGCTACAGATAGGCGAAGCCGTTTATCTTGAAGTGCCTCCTGCAAAGAAGCAATTTCATCCTGCATCTGCTGCTCGTTCTTCTTCATCTGATAGATAATGTCCATGAGCTCACGCCTACTCATTTTCTTCAGTTCTTTACTAATCATGGTAGAACCAGCTCCTTTCCCAGAAAGAAAAACCTATCTGTCAATTAAACCTATGCTGGAGTACTTTAAGCGATTAAGGCTCTACATTTTCTATCATTATTTCATGCCAGCTTTTCTCCAACAGTTCGTATGGATACCCATGCTCCACACAAAATGCTTTTAGCGCTTTCATTGCCTTAATGTTTGGCTGCGCCTTGCCATTCTCCCACCGATTAACAGTAGTGAAGGAAACACCAATAGTTTTTGCAAACTCTGCCTGATTCAAAAAAGATGACAATCTGATTTTTTTCACTTCGGAGCTAAAAGGCATCATATTCCTCCTTTTAACATTAGTTTGCATTTATTATAGCATGGATATAGCGTTTTTCAATATGCCGAGGCGCTTTTTGTCAAAAAAAGTGTATAGACAATGCGAATAAGCCATTTAGAACAAGCTTATATTCTCTGCTCCAAAATCGTACCGCCTGCAAAAATTAAGAATCATTCATAGGCTTTGAATAAAACGGTCATGAATCTATATGATATACACGACCAAGAGAAGCAAACACCACGGCACAACACACTTGAGAGTCGTAGCCGTGGTCTTTCCTTATTCTTCCTCTATAGGCTCTACGCTCTCGGCCATTTTGATTATGTTAGCATCAGACATTTTGCTCGGGGTGTACTCCAGAACATAAGCAACCTCTCTGTCGATCCCAAAACGGTTCAGTACCTCGCAGGTCACGAGAACAGCAAAATTACGATGGACATCTACGCCAAGGTCAAGTATAATAAA
>JAZNFJ010000050.1:0-17476 GCA_045589035.1 Candidatus Avilachnospira sp.
ACTTCTACACCTTCTCTTGCCAGGAAGTGGGCTGCAGCCATACCGGTGGGACCACCGCCGACAACCGCAGCTTTGACTCCTTCTTTTCTGGGAGCAGGCATCAATTTAGGCAGCAGTTTATCATAACCGCGCTCTGCAGCCACCAACTTGGTTGCACGGATCTGCACAGAGCGGTCATAGAAGTTTCTGGTACACTTATCCATGCAATGATGAGCACAGATTGTACCGGTGATAAAGGGCAGCGGATTCTTCTCCAGGATGACCCACAGAGCCTTTTCATAATCACCCTGACGGCAGAGTTCAATGTATTCGGGGATGTCCTGCCCAATGGGACAGCCGCCCTTACAAGGGGCTGTGTTGCAGTCCATCAGAGGAACCTTCTCATAGAGCTTCCGTCTGGGCAAAGGTTTGATCGCCTTCTGGTGCAGCGGATCTCGACGGGCTGCCAGAGAAAGCGCCGCAACAGCATCTGTATCCACGGCTGTAAAGGGTGCAAAGGGCAATTTTTCCAGTTTTTCACCAATCTGCTTGAAACGCTGATAGCCACCAGGCTTTAGCTCCGTAGTCGCCATGGTAATAGGCCAGATATTACAGGCAAAGATACGGTCAATATTAAAGAAGTCCGCACCGCCGGAATAGCTGAGCCGCAATTTTCCATCAAATTCTTTACCAATCCGGTTTGCCATCTCAATGGTCAAGGGGAACAGCGACTTGCCGGCCATGTACATTTCTTCAGAGGGCAGTTCATTCTGCTTCACATCCACCGGGAAGGTGTTGGACAGTTTCAGACCAAACTCCAGATCCTTGGACTGTGCCAGTTCCAGCAATCTTCGGAACATGGGGATAGCATCGGCATACTGCAGGTCGTCATTGAAGTGGAACTCGCCAAATTGGATATAGTCATAGCCCATTCCATCTAAGATATCACGAGCAGATTGATAACCAAGAATGGTAGGATTGCATTTTACAAAGGTATGCACATGCTTATCTTTGATCAGATAGGATGCAATGGCCTCAATCTCCGAAGGCGGGCAGCCATGGAGGGTAGAAACCGTAATGGAGTTGGATACATGGGGCGTAATGGTATCAATGTACTCGCTGTACTGCGGATACAGCTTATGGAGGACAGAGATGCACTCCTTCCAGATGGGCTGCTGGGAGGCATCCTTCATACCCTCGATGAATTTGTCAATTTTCTCGCCCTGAATACCTGCCAGATCGTAACCAACAGACATGTTGAACACAAAACCATTGGGATCACCGAGCCCGTAGACCTTGGCCAGCATTTTGCAGGCGCACCAGGCTTTAACATATTCCTCGTATGCCTGAGGAACATAGAGTTCTGTGGACCATTCGCAGTTATAGCACTCATCCTCAGCCAGAATACAGGGCCGATTGACACAGGCAGCCAGATCTGCACCGTCCATTTTTTGGACGGTCTTCAATTCGAAAAATCTGGCACCTGCAAAATAACCGGCAATGATATTCTGTGCCAGCTGAGTATTGGGACCGGCAGCCGGGCCAAAGGGTGTTTCAATGTACTCAGAACCAAAAATAGGTAGTTTCTTCTCCCCTGCTACATAGGGGCGATGGACGCCAAAGACAGAACCTTCCCGCTTATACTCTGTGGCAATCCATGTCATCAATTGTTCAAAGGGAATGGGGATCATCAGTTCACTCATTGTATTTACCTCCCTCAATCATTTTCGGTGCTTTAGTAGGTGCAGTTATTCAGGCCGCCCCAGAGTTTCTTGGCTTCTTCCAGAATATGGGCATTGACAGCTTCTTCATCCACATCCACCAACTGACGGTCCAGCATCAAAAGCTTGCCGTTACCAATGGTGGTCTGGCACTGACGGCCGGTCATACCAAAGATCATGTGACCGTCGATGTTGGCATCAGAGAACGGGGTGAAGGGTTTGTAGTCCATAACGATGATATCTGCCGCCGCACCGGGTTTCAGAACACCCAGTTCGTCCGGGAAATATCTGGCGCCGATCTTTGCGTTGTTCTTGAAGAGCATATCTGTCACTTCACACCAGCCCACATTGGGCAGGCAGGCATTGGACCTCTGGGAACAGAGGGCAACCTTGAGGCTCTCCAGCATATCGTTGGTATAGGCATCCGTGCCCATACCCAGCAGGATACCATTCTTATAGAGTGCAAGCACCGGGCAAATGCCAACCGCATTGCCCATGTTGGACTCGGGATTGTTGACTACCATGGTATCTGTCTGCTTGATGATATCAATTTCTGCGGAGTTCACATGGATGCAATGTCCAAGAATGGTCTTCTCGCCCAGAATACCATGATCCTGCAGTCGCTGAACCGGTCTGCGGCCATAGTTCTGCAGGCTGTCATAGACGTCATTCATACCTTCCGACACATGAATGTGATAGCCGGTTCGTCCGTTATTGGCTTCCACCATCCGTTCAAAGGTCTTATCAGAAATGGTAAACAGCGCATGACCGCCAAACATAGCCTTCAGCATGGGATCCCGTTCTTTTTCGCAATATGTAATGAAGTCCGCGTTTTCCCGAATGCCCTGCAGGCACTTCTCTTCTCCGTCACGATCAGAAACTTCATAACAAAGACAGCTTCTGACACCGAACTGCCTTGCAGAATCCGCAATGGTGAACAGAGAACCGGGAATCTCACAATAAGACGCATGATGGTCAAAAATGGTGGTGACACCCTGCTTGATACAGTCGATATACAATGCATCGGCAGATGCCTTTGTGCCTGCAAGGGTCAGTTTTCGGTCAATGGCCCACCACGTGCCGTCCAGAACCTCATAGAAATTGGTGGGGTTGTTGCCCACAATGCTCAGACCCCTTGCCAGAGCGGAATAAATGTGGGTATGGGCATTGATAAAGGCAGGCATGATGACGCCGCCTTTGGCATCGATGATCTTGGCTTGGGGATATTTTGCGCGGATGGCAGTTTCCTCGCCTACTTCCACAATTTTTGTTCCTTCATAAGCCACAGCGCCCTTTTCAAAGTAAGGGGCTGCAGGATCACGGGTGATGAGGCGTCCATTGGTAATAATTTGCATAACAGTTCCTCCTTTTTCGTGTCACTCGGATAAACAAAAAATGCACCAAATCCCAAAGAGATTCAGTACACTCGAAGCAAGCCGAGTGATAGTTGCAGCCCGTGTGCGAAACACTTCGTTACAGCTACCATTCTTAAATTACACCTTTATTTTACTGGATAGAACCGAAAAAATCAAGACAAAATTCATAAAAACCAAAAAATATTTTTCAGTTTTCTGTGCAGTTTGACGGAGCAAAAAGCACATTTGAACTATCAGAAATTTTATGGTATGATACCATCATCGAAATTTTGGAGGTACATATGAACGAACGGGAAATTTCTGAAATTCGCCGGCGTTTTCGTCCGGATAAAAGTAATATATCCAAGATCAGAGGCTGCTATGTCAGCGATAAAGGTGAAATCCTCACGCAGTTTACCCAGTCTGTCAATCTGATGCTGGAGGATGAGAAAGAAAAAGTCCTTGGTGTGTTAAAAAAAGCACTTTCCGGTGGTCTGGGCAAAAATCTGACCGATGTGGTGTTCCCCACAAAAAGTGTTATGGATGGCGAAGAGCACAAACGGCTGACAAAACTTCGGGATACCGGTTTGGATGATGATACAGCTGTGGAAGAACTGTTTGAAAAAGTCATTGAAACCGTCCAAATGGATACCAACTATCTGATTCTTTTGGCCAATGATGCCTATGATGTTCCCTTCCGAGGAAAAGACGGCAGCGATTTTACTGAGGGCTCCGATCAGGTTTACCATTACATACTCTGCGCCATCTGCCCTGTGAAGCTGAGCAAATCCGCACTTAGTTTTCACAGTCAGGATCAAGAATTCCACAACAGCAAGACTGATTGGATCGTAGGCGCTCCGGAATTGGGTTTCCTCTTCCCTGCCTTTGATGATCGCTCTACCAACTTATATGGCGCTTTGACCTATACCCGTGATACAGGCGACAACCACGAAGAGTTTGTCCGAGCCGTCTTTGGCACACAGGCACCCATGGCTGCCAAGCACCAACAGCAGGAATTTCAGGCACTTCTGAGTAATTCTCTGGCCGAAGAGTGCAGCATACAGGTGGTTCAGACTGTTCATGCGCAGCTCAGTGACATGATCCAAGAGCACAAGGAGAGCCGCGACAAGGAACCGCTTCTGATCTCCAAACCGGAAGTCAACCACATGCTGAAGATCTGCGGTGTGGACGAAACCCGTGTGGAAGTTTTCAACAAGGAATTTGATGAAGTGTTTGGTGAACATGCTGATCTGCACCCTAAGAATCTGGTCAACCCCAGACAGTTCCATGTCATCACTCCCGATGTCAAAATCCAGGTGGCACCGGAAAAGCGGGATCTTGTAGAAACCCGGATTCTGGGCGGTGTGAAATATATTCTCATCCGTGCCGAGGAAGGTGTGGAAGTCAACGGTGTTCCGGTAAACATCGAAACACACTAAGAAAAAACGGATGCCGTACTGGCATCCGTTTTTTATGATTAGTGTCTTCAAGAACTAAAAAATTAAGATCGCTATCCCAAAAGGATAACGATCTTAATGGTACGCCGGAAGGGACTCGAACCCCTGACCTACTGGTTCGTAGCCAGTCACTCTATCCAACTGAGCTACCGGCGCATTGCGCTTAGATATATTACCACAGTCGGCCAGATATTGCAAGTACTTTTTTCAGAAAATTTCAAATTTTTCAGAAACTGGTTTCACGCAGCCGAAGCAAAGCTGCACCTCCATCTACAAAGGCAGAAATTGCTTCTACTGCACCGCTTCTCACAACATACAAATGCTCCGTTTCCGGCGCCTGAAGAACATCTTCAACAGACATAGCAGCAGGCTCATTTAAGACTCGATAAGACTCCGTCTGATAGGTCATCCCGCGTGGCAGCATAACAAAAACAGACCGACAGAACAAAACCTGATCCAACGCATCATTGGCATTGTCAATGGCTGCAGGCACATCCCATTCCTCAGGAGAAACAGTCACTCCCACCGTATGCCCTGCCGCATAAATATCACGCACCAGTTCCCTGTCCGTCAGTATCTGATCCGCAGACAGAAAAAACGCACCGCTGGCACCTGCTCTTGTCAACATATCCAGCGTATTGCGGTTGACAGCTTCTCCCGCAAAAGAAAGGTACACATTGGTTTTATTCTGGGGATCATCATCTTCCCGGTTGACAGCATCATTCTGATCTCCGGAACTATTCTGGCTGTTTCGTTCATACTCTTCCACGGCTCGGTTAATGAGATTTTCTGCCTGTGCCACAAATGTACCGTCATCATAGACCTGTTCCCCATCTGTAAATCGGACAATGGGGTATCCGTATCGGCTGAACAGCAGTGTTACAGACAGTCCAAAATGTCCTGCAATACTGGCCGGAAGATATACCACACCACCGCGATAGACAATATCCGTGTTATAGGTCTTACCCAGACTATCCTTATAGGTCCTGGCCTTCAAGTCAAAAATCAAAGTCTGACCGCGGCTGAACAGTAGGAACGTATTCTTTTCCGTATCGTAAGAAACACCAACACCGTTGGGATTGGCATCGAAGGCATTATGCGGTATGTAGAGCTTGCCGCTGGAGTAATAAGGGTTCTCTCCTCCATAGAGAATGAGAGGCACAGAATCATTGGTCGCAACAAAGCAAAGAGGACTTAGACCCTGTACGCCCGGCAGCATGCCAAGCAGCATCGCAATGACAACCAACAGAACGATCCATTTTCTTTTCATGCTGCACCACCTTTCTGCTGATGATTATAGCAGATTTTGCAGAAAATCGCAAGATAAAGCCGCCTTGGAATATTTCTTCCAGTTTCGGTCGATACTACCATCACTACATCAGGAGGTTCTTCCATGGTCAAGGGTATCACCAAACAGGTCATAGTGGTCAAAGGCACAGATACCAAACTATTTGAGCAGGCAATTTTTCTCATAAAGGACAGCGCCTTGTCTGAGGGCGGTATCACCGAAGAGGCACTACTGCAGGAGGCACGGATGATCTGCAGGAAAACCAAAGAGCCAATGTTGTTTCATCATCGCATTTTCTGGGCAGCTGCCGGCGCACTGGTTACATGCTTGATTTGGTCTATGTTTCTCTGTTTATAGAAGAACGAGGGAATGGTTATCCACTCCCTCGTTTTCTTATTTCCATTCATCCATATAGTGCGCACGTTCACCGCCAATGAATCTCGGTCTGGTTCGGGCGCAGAGGATATTGGCTTCACCAATCTGTTTGATCGACAAGCGAACAGGAACAGCAACAGCCTTCAGGTGCATACCAATCAGCGTTCCGCCAATGTCCAATCCGGCTTTTGCTTTGATCTGTTCCACAGCAACAGGACATTCCATATCTTCCCATACGGTTGTTGCAAAAGATCCGCCTGCCTTGGGCTGCGGCTTCACATTGACCATCTCATAACCAAAGCGATCAGCCGTAGACTTTTCAACAATCAAGGCGCGGTTCAGGTGTTCGCAGCACTGAACTGCCAACAGAATCCCCTTGGTTTTGATGGTTGGGGCAATGCCCTCGTAAACAGCTTTGGCTGCCTCCATGCTGGAACCTTTACCAATCCGTTGACCCATGATCTCGCTGGAGGAACAACCGATGACCAGCAAATCGCCTGCTCCAAGACCCGCAGTTTCTACCAGTTCCGTAATCACCTGCTGTGCCTGTGTTTTGATCTGTTCGTACATAGGGCATACCTCCTTTGTCTATATCATAAGCCTGTTTTCCCATGACCGCAAGGGTCAGATCAGAACTGTTGTATATGCCAGTTTACTGCGCCGTTACAACCACACCGTTTTCATCGGCAGAAATCGCAATGCTTCGGACGGGTTCCATGAAGCTGTCAATCAGCTTGCCAGCAACAGGGTCTTCCACATCTTTCTGGATAGATCTGCGGAGATTTCTGGCGCCATAAGTGATGGAATAGGACTTCTTGACCAGATGATCCAGCAGACTGTCATCCCAGGAGAAACGAACACCACGATTGTCCAGGGACTGACGCAGTTCCTCCAGCATAATGCCCGCAATTCTGCGGAAGTCATCCTCAGTCAGGCGGTTGAAGCAAATGACTTCATCCACGCGATTGATAAACTCAGGACGCAGGAATTCGCTCAGAGCCTTCATAGCCTTTTCCTTGGTCTGATCGGACACCGTCTGACCAAAGCCAACAGAGCCGCCCTTGCGGTCGGAGCCTGCATTGGATGTCATCACGATAATGGTATTCTCAAAGTTTACCATACGACCCTGTGCATCGGTAATGCGGCCGTCATCAAGAATCTGAAGCAGAATGTTCAACACATCGGGATGCGCCTTCTCCATTTCATCAAACAGAATGACGGAATAGGGCTTGCGGCGGATTTTCTCTGTCAGCTGTCCGGCTTCGTCATATCCCACATAACCGGGAGGAGAACCGATCAGTTTGGAAACAGAGTGCTTTTCCATATATTCCGACATATCCAGACGGATCAAGGTTTCTACAGAATCAAACAGGTCGTCTGCAAGGCACTTGACCAATTCTGTCTTGCCAACACCAGTCGCGCCCACAAAGATAAAGGACACAGGCCGCTTCTTGGGAGAAATACCGACGCGGCTGCGGCGAATAGCAGCTGCAACAGCAGAAATCGCCTCGTCCTGACCGATAATCCTGCGCTTCAGCCGCTCCTCCAACATACGAAGCTGGTCATATTCCTGAGCCTGGATCTTACTGGCAGGAATCTTGGTCCAAAGTTCAATGATGCGGGCCAGATTTTCGATGGTCAGCGCAGGCTTGGGCTCTTCCTCCAGAACAGCAAGTTCCTTCTCCACCTGCAGCTTCCGACTGCGCAGTTCTGCCATTCTGGCATAGTCCTGCTCCTCAGACTCCGTAATGATCTGCAGCTCCAGATCCAGATCGTCCATCTCTTTCTTCAGAGCCATTCTCTGACCAATGGATTTGTTCTTCAAATTCACATCGGAGCAGGCTTCATCCAGCAGATCAATGGCCTTATCAGGCAGAAAACGGTCGGTGATATACCGCTCAGACAGCACAACTGCCTGCCGTGCAATTTCCGGAGAAACTTCCACACCATGGAACTCCTCATAATAGTGAGAAATACCGCGGATGATGGCTACTGCTTCTTCCATAGTCGGCTCGTTGACCGTCACAGGCTGGAAGCGGCGCTCCAAAGCAGAGTCCTTTTCGATATACTTACGGTATTCCTTGAAGGTCGTTGCGCCAATAACCTGAATTTCACCGCGTGAAAGGGCAGGCTTGAGGATGTTGGCGGCATTCATGCTGCCCTCCGCATCACCGGCACCAACCAGATTGTGAACTTCATCAATGACCAGAATGACATTTCCAAGTTTTTTGACCTCTTCGATCAAACTTTTCATGCGGCTTTCAAACTGGCCACGGAACTGGGTACCTGCCACCAAAGCTGTGAGATCCAGCAGATAAACTTCCTTATCCTGCAGCTTGTAGGGCACGTCTTTGGCAACGATCCGCTGGGCAAGTCCCTCGGCAATGGCAGTCTTACCAACACCGGGTTCGCCGATCAGACAAGGATTGTTCTTCTGACGGCGGTTCAGGATCTGAATGACCCGTTCCGTCTCCACATCCCGTCCAATGACCTTATCCAAACCGCCATCTCTGGCCTTCTTCGTCAGGTTAAGACAGTAGGTATCCAGAAACTTTTTCTTTTTATTCTTATTTCCGCGGTCATGTTTCTCCTGTTTATCACCTTCCGGCGCAGGATTCTGTGCAGGAAGGTTTTCCTCCTGCCGCCCGCCAAAAAGCTTATTCAGGAACGGGAAGGTCGCCGTCTGGCTGTCCATTTCTTCCTCATCATCGTCGTCTTCGTTCTGGGATTGCCCCATGGACATAAGTCCTTCCATGCCCTGGAAGGCATCCAGCATTTCATTGGACAGACCTTCCAGTTCTTCCTCAGACAGACCCATACGGCTGATCATATCCTCCACGGGTTTCAAGCCCATATCCTTGGCACATTTCAGACAAAGTCCCTCGGAAACAGTCTTGCCGTTATCTATTTTCGTGATAAAGATCACAGCTAAATTTTTCTTACATTTCGAACACAAAGTGGGTTGCATCAAACAGTTCTCCTTCTATAAGAGGTACAAGCAGTATAGCACAATTCCTGCGGTGTGCCTACCGCCAAATAATTCAAGGAATATACAGGGTTCCTGTTCCTCCGCCCAGAAGCAATGCCGTGCCGTCACGGCGCATCAGTACAGCAGTAGCCCCTCCGGTATTTTCCGTCTGGGAACAGACAGAAAGATTGCGATCATAGACCGTCAGACCTCTGGACGTCAGCACAGCAATGTACTTGCCGGCTGCAGAAAGATCCAGAATTTCCTGTCCGATATAGACAGAAACGGGATCATCCATTGCATCATCCATAACCACCAGAGAGTAACGGTTGCCTGCTCTATAGGTATTCAGAGATAATGCCAAAAATCCATTGCCGGAGTTGTCAAAATCTTTCAGATAACCACCGTCATAGTTATAGGTTTTCACTTCTTCCCCATCGGCAGAATAGTAATGCACACCGTTCTCACCAATGGTACACAGGGTATCCGCATCCACATACATCAAATCATAAATCAAAGCAGAGCCAAGATGAACCGTTCCGACAATCTGATCAGAATCCGTGCGGAAGAAATTAAGAGTAGAGGAAAAACTCCCGTTTTTCTGATCCAGACCGATGGCAGCCATCTCCTTGCCGGTTTCCGACACAGCGCAAAGAGAAAAGAATGTGCTGGTGGACAGCCAACGATAGACCAGTTCCTGTTTTTTATTGTAGACAGACAGCACAGATTTATATCCGCCTTCTGAAGTCAGATAACAAATCTGACCATTTTCGGTAATATCTGCATCCAGAATAGGCTTTTCTGTTTCTATCCGAAGTACTTCGCCGGCATTTTTCTGAACAGCCAGCAGTGTATTGCCGCCTGCATCGTATGCCATAACCATCTGATCCGTCGACTGGATCTGCGGCAGAGCCATATGACCCTGAGAAAGAAATACCAGTTTGCCATCAGGTGCGTAGGTGCTAAGACCACTGACAGATGCAACGGCAAGACCATCGTCAAAACCGGCATAACAGTTGCTGTTGTGGGCATCAAAGCTATACGCGCTGTGACTCTTTTCCCCGCCGGTTATCCAATATTTCAACCGCAGCAGGCGCGCATTCATGTGAAGTTCATTCCAAAATAGGAACAGAGAAACTG
This sequence comes from Candidatus Avilachnospira sp., assembly GCA_045589035.1. Classification (GTDB taxonomy): domain Bacteria; phylum Bacillota; class Clostridia; order Oscillospirales; family Oscillospiraceae; genus Avoscillospira. The sequence goes on from JAZNFJ010000050.1 coordinate 10,284, forward strand.
CACCGCAGACCAACACTGCAATCACGGCCATAACCGCAATCCGTTTCAGAAGGGTCTGATCCTTGGGCTTCTTCACAACTTTTAACTTATTCCACATGGAACGACACCTTCCCATCATCATACCAAAGCTTCGTCATGTACAAACCACCGGGAGGAACTGTTGGGCCGGCAGCAGTCCGATTGCCGGATTCCAGCAATGCGCCGATTTCCTCTGGCTTGATCTTCCCTTCAGCCGCATAGACCACAGTTCCAGCCATAGCACGGGCCATGTTGTAAAGAAAACCATTGGCACAAACCTTCAGCCGGATCAGATCGCCCTCTCGTTCTACATCATAATAATAAACTGTACGCACCGTGGATTTTACATCTGTTCCAACAGATCGAACAGCCGCAAAATCATGTGTTCCCACAAACTGGTTGGCTGCCTCCTGCATGATCTTCTCATCCAAATGCTTGGGATAAAACCAAGCGCGGTTTACATAAAACGGATCGCGGATACGGGAGTTATAAATCAGATAGGTATACTCTTTCCGCACGCAGGAACCTATGGCATTGAAATCATCATGTACCTCCATGGCACCTGTGACCACAATATCTTCAGGGAGATGGGTGTTCATGGCATAAGGAAGACGATCCACAGGAATCGTAGATGTGGTGCGGAAGTTAGCCACATATTTTCTGGCATGGACGCCGGCATCGGTTCTGCCGCACCCGGTCATTTTCACAGGATGCCCTACAATTCGTGCTGCGGCTTCTTCCATGGTCTGCCCCACGGAGATATCCCGCTTCTGAACCTGCCAGCCGTGATAAGCCGTGCCTTCATAGGTTAAAAAGAGGGCAATATTGCGCATAATAATCCTCCGTTACAGTCCAAATCTTCCCAAACAGATCACAATTATCATAAAAACGATGCCGCCAATCAAAGCAACTGCATCCCTGCGGCCATAATGCAGCTGCTTCATTCTGGTTCTGCCGTCACCGCCGTGATAGCAGCGGCATTCCATGGCAACAGCCAGTTCATCCGCACGCCGGAAGGAACTGATAAACAGCGGCACCAAAATGGGGACCAGCGCTTTTGCTCTGGAAAGCAGGCTTCCGCTTTCAAAATCGGCGCCTCTCGCCTTCTGGGCGCTCATAATCTTGTCGGTTTCTTCAATCAGTGTAGGAATAAATCGCAGTGCAATACACATCATCATCGCCAGTTCGTGAACGGGAACTTTGATCTTCTTCAACGGATTCAAAAGCTGTTCCAGTCCGTCCGTCAAGGCAATGGGAGATGTGGTATAGGTTAACATAAAAGTTCCAGCGATGAGCATGGAGATACGCAGTGCCATAAAGATGGCACTGAAAATGCCCTCTTTTGTAATGGTAAAAATCCAGAATTTTACGAGTGTTTCGCCGGGTGTATAGAACAGATTCAAAACACCCGTAAGAATTATAATAAACAGCAAGGGTTTCAGGCTCTTGACAATGGTCTTAGGCTGAATTTTCGACAGCCCGATTACCATGGCCAACATAGTAAAGACCAAACCATAAGTCAAAAACCACTTGGCGCTGAACAAGGTGATAATATAGACGATCACCAAAATCAGCTTTGTTCTGGGATCCAATCGATGCACGACTGTATCACCAGGAAAAAATTGACCGAGGGTAATATCCTTAAGCACGGGAAACGCCTCCCTTCAATGCAAGGAGCGCTTCCTTCGCCTGTTCCACCGTATAAACAGAAGCATCCACGGGAAGTCCCATAGTCTGCAGCTGCAAAAATACCTGCGTGATCTGCGGCACAGCCAGACCCATGGAAGTCAGTTCCTCCGCATGGGCAAAAACTTCACGAGGTGTGCCGGTCATGGCGACTGTACCATGGTTCATGACGATCAGCCTGTCCACATTGGAAGCGATTTCCTCCATACTGTGGCTGACCATAATGACCGTAGCATTCTGCGCCTGCTGATAGGCGCGGATATTGGACAGGATACCTTCCCGACCTACCGGATCCAGACCGGCCGTAGGTTCATCGAGGATCAGAACCTCCGGCTCCATGGCGATCACACCGGCAATGGCTGCCCGTCGCTTCTGACCGCCGGAAAGTTCAAAGGGGGATTTATCCAGATTTTTCTCAGAAAGACCGGCAAAACCGGCAGCACGGCGCACCCGTACATCGATTTCGTCTGCAGAAAGTCCCATGTTCTTTGGTCCAAAGGCAATGTCTTTATAGACCGTTTCCTCAAAAAGCTGATACTCCGGGTACTGGAACACCAGACCCACACGAAACCGGGCTTCTCTGGTGTATTTCTTGCTGCTCCAGATGTCACGGCCATTGAGCAGCACCTCACCGGAGGTAGGCTTCAGCAGGCCGTTCAGGTGCTGGATCATGGTGGACTTACCGGAGCCTGTATGACCGATAATGCCAACAAATTCCCCGGAATATACCTCTAAATTCACATTATGAATGGCATCACTCTGGAAGGGTGTGCCCTCACCATAAGTGTGCGTTAAATTCTTTGTCTGTAATACAGGATTCAATGTTCCTATCCTCCGAAATCAGGGTCGGATCTGCGTAAATGTTTCCTGCAGTACCCGCGCGCATGCCTCAACAGAGAGTGCATCAAGAGGAAGATCAAAACCTTCCTTGTTCAGTTCAAATAAGAGCCGCGTCGTTTCCGGCACAGTCAGTCCCACAGAGCAGAGAAGTTCCACCTGGGTAAAAACTTGTTCCGGTGCTCCGTCTGCAATGACCTTACCTTCAGACATAACCACCACCCGATCTGCCAGAACAGCCTCCGGCATATGATGGGTGATCAGAACGACTGTCATATGGTGTTCCTTATTCAGGCGGGAAATGGCCTGCAGCACTTCCCTTCTGCCCTGGGGGTCCAGCATAGCAGTAGGCTCGTCCAACACAATGCATCTGGGGCGCATGGCCATAACACCGGCAATGGCAATCCGCTGCTTCTGTCCGCCGGAAAGCAGATGGGGCGCATGATCCCGATAGTGGTACATATCCACTTCTTTTAATGCTTCATCTACCCGCTTACGAATTTCAGACGGCTCCACACCCAGATTTTCCGGAGCGAAGGCAACATCTTCCTCCACAATATTGGAAACGATCTGGTTATCCGGGTTCTGGAATACCATGCCCACCTGCTGGCGGATCTGCATCAACAGTTCTTCCTGCCGGGTATCCATTCCAAAGACGTGCACACTGCCGCCGGACGGCAGCAGAATCGCATTAAAATGCTTGGCAAGGGTGGATTTGCCGCAGCCGTTGTGACCGAGAACTGCCACAAAACTCCCCTGCTCAATTTCCAAATTCAAATGTTCAAAGACCTGAATGGGATCTGTATTTTCTGTGCCGGGATAGGCATAGGACAGATCCTGTGCGGTCAAAACCTGATTGTTCATAGTTTATCCTTTATCGAAACCAGCGGCCTGTACTGCCGCAGGGCAGGGTCAGACCGGAATGACTGACCGGCAGTCCCAGTTCCTGACATTCTGTATGTCCGCCGTATTTTTTTGTAATCAAAGTGTCCATCATGTAACCCAAAACGGAGGGCGCAAGTCCCGTGGTGTAGGAGTTGATGATGACAAACAGAGGATCATCAGACAAAACACCCATAACCAGTTCCAGGAACGGATACAGATCCTTTTCCAGCTTCCAGATTTCACCGGAAGGACCTCTGCCGTAAGAGGGCGGATCCATAATAATAGCATCATAGCGACGGCCGCGCTTGATTTCCCGCTCCACAAACTTGGCACAGTCATCAATGATCCAGCGGATGGGCGCATCCTCTAGACCGGAAGACTTGGCATTCTCTCTTGCCCATGCCACCATACCCTTGGCTGCATCCACATGGCAGACCGATGCACCGGCAGCGGCAGCAGCCAGAGTCGCACCGCCTGTATAGGCAAAGAGGTTCAGCACATTGACATGCCGACCGGCATTCTTGATCTGCTCCATGGAGAAGTCCCAGTTCGCAGCCTGCTCCGGAAACACACCTGTATGCTTGAAGTTCATGGGCTTGACATTAAAGACCAGAGGACCGTACTTCACCTGCCACCGCTCCGGCAGTTTGTGCTCATTCCACTTGCCGCCGCCGGTATTGCTTCTGGCATAACGGCCGTCAAAATTCCGCCAGCGACGGTCCGTTTTGGGCGTGTTCCAGATGACCTGCGGGTCAGGTCGGACAAGGGTGTACTTGCCCCAGCGCTCCAGTTTTTCGCCGCCGGAGGTATCGATGACCTCGTAATCATTCCATTTATCTGCAATCCACATATTGAAACTCCGTTTCTGTTACTGTGAGAGCCACTCTTCCAGCAGATCTCCCCAGTTTTCACTGCTTTCTTCGTTTTCGGTTGTATCCTCTTCCTCTTTCGGAACATCCTCTTCAGAATGTTCATAGCAAGGCAGACTGACAGGATCCACTTCCGGTGCAGCCGCGGTATACCAGCCGGGCTCTACTGTACCGGAGTCCTCCACATAGGACTGATCCTCCACTACAATGCCGGAAATGGGGAATACGCGGTCCACCTGAATCAGGCCGACCTTTTCCAGCTTGTTGCCGGGCACCTGAGAACAGAACTCATTGGCAATATGATCTCCACAGAGTTCCGCCATCACATGACAGGTGCAGTATTCCGTCGGCACATCTTCCAGGCTCAGCTGACCAGAAACCGTCCGATCGCCGCGGATGTCCTTACGGCATGCTTCCGTTGCCAGCAAACCGCTGTCACGGCAGTAACTGGCCGTGACCACATCGGTGGGTTTGGTAAATTCGGCAGGCGCCAGACCTGCATGGATTCTGGACATGGTCTTCTGCCAGAGGGTAACGGCAGGATTTTCTGTGCTGTCCGTCAGAATCATTTCCTCAGGATAATCATAACCGCACCAGACAACAGCGGTATAGTAAGGCGTATAGCCGGCAAACCAGCGATCCTTGTTGTCATCCGTTGTACCGGTCTTACCGGCAACAGCCATTTTGCTGATCTGCGCACCGGTGCCGGTACCGTTCTGCACCACATCCATCATCATATCGGTGGAATACCACGCGGTCTTTCCGGACATGGCAACAGAGTTATCCTGCGTATTATCCAGAACTACCTTGCCCTGAGAATCCAGCACACGGGTATAAGTTCTGGCTTCGCGGAGCAAACCGTTATTGGCAAAGGCTGTGTAGGCTGCAGTCATATTCTTGACCGTCACACCGCCGCCGTTCAATGCGCCCAGCGCCAGGGGTGCCAGACCAACATCCGAAAGTACGGTGCCGCTGGAAGTGATTCTTTCCTTTACCAGACTGCTCAGACCCATATTGTCTTTCGCAAAATCAAAACAAGCTTCCGGTCCCAACTCCGCTACCAGTTTGACAGGCACCGTATTAAGGGAACGACTCACAGCCTCCCGCACAGAAACCAAACCATGATATTCCCGATCCATATTATAAGGCCAGCAATCGTATTCCGTAAACTGATAGGGCGTATCATCCATCACCGTGGCAGGATGGATCAATCCCTGTTCCAGAGCAGGCGCATAGACGGAAATGGGCTTTATAATGGAGCCGGGTTGGAAATAGCTCTGAGTCGCACGGTTCTGAATCAAGCTGCCTTTCTTTTCACCGACGCCGCCGGCCATGGCAACCACATCGCCGGTTTCATTGTCGGTGATGACGATAGCAGACTGCAGCTGCTGGCTGCTGGCAGTGTCCGGCAGATTGGAAAGATCTTCATAGACCGCATCCACTTTTTCCTGCACTTCCGGATCAATGGTACAGTAAATCTGATAACCGCCGGTCTGCAGCATTCGCAGCGTCACCGCATATTCATAGCCCGTCTTCTCCATCAGATCGTAGACCACTTCGTTGATGACCTGATCTTCAAAATAGGAGAAATAATCCGCACCGCCGGAACTCTCCGCAGAACGGTTGACCAGCACCAGTTCTTCATTTTTCGCCTGTTCATACTGGGTTTCACTGATATAGCCCTGCTCCAGCATGGTATAGAGAATGTCAATCTGCCGTTCCTTATTGGCCTCCGGATTGATGTAGGGATCATACATAGAAGGATTGTTGGTAATGCCGATCAGAGAGGCACTCTCAGCCAGCGTCAGATCTTCTACATCCTTACCAAAATAAACCATGGCGGCGGCCTGCACACCGTAGCACCGCTGACCCAGGGGAATAATGTTCAGATACCATTCCAGAATATCGTCCTTGGAATACTTCTTCTCAAATTCCAAAGCACGGAAAATTTCCACCAGCTTACGGCGCACCGTGACCTCATCTTCATGAGTCAGGTTTTTGATCAGCTGCTGGGTAATGGTGGAAGCACCGTAGATGCGGTTACCGGAGAACATATTTAAACTGGCGCGAATGGTACGAAGCCAGTCCACACCCTGGTGTTCTTCAAAACGACGGTCTTCAATGGCAATACAGGCATTCTTCAGATTAAGAGGAATATCCTCCAAACCGACCCATACGCGATTTTCTTTTTCATAGAGTTTCCGCAGTTCCTGCCACTGACCGGTCTTTCGATCCTGATAATAGATCACAGAAGTCTGATCCAGGGCAAAACCTTCCACGGAAAAATCAACCTGTTCAGCCAAATCGGTCTTAATATAAACAGCAAAGATACAAGCAAAGATCAAAGCCGTCAGAAATCCAACCAGCACCAGTGTGCCGAAGATTTTACCCACCCAGTTCCACGGAGAACGGGGATGATTATCTCGTTGTTTTTTTGCCACCACGGCACCTCCTATGATAAAAGCTGTCGAAATCAGACAGGTCTGCATAAAATTCCCATTATGATTCATTGTATTATAGCACATATGCGGCATAATATCCATCATCTTTTTCATTGGAAACACTTTCTTTACAATTTCCTTTTCTCCCTTTGTTGACACCTTCAAAATCCGGCATTTTCAAGCATCACTGTGCCATCATCTTGCACAAATTCCCTCTTGCAATTCCATATGTGGTACAGTAAAATGGAATTAAAGAAATCGCAGGAGGTATACTATGAGCGAACAGTTTGGCGATGATATCATCACCATCACCGACGAAGACGGTGTGGAATATGTTCTGGAAGTTTTAGCCACCATGGAATCCGAAGGTTCTGTCTACTATGCCCTTGTTCCCGTAAGCGAAAACGATGAGGAAGAAGATCTGGAAGTCAGCATTCTGAAGGCAGTGGAAGAAGAT
>JAZNFJ010000051.1:0-2774 GCA_045589035.1 Candidatus Avilachnospira sp.
GGATGCCGTTCTGTTGGGTCAGGGCTTCCCTGCTTACAGCCCCATTCAGCTGAATAAGTTTCACTTTGACGGAGTGGAGAAGTACGACTTCGATCTGGAGAAGTCTGCCGCTGCTTTTGCAGCTGCCGGCTGCGAAAAGGATGCCGAAGGCTACTGGAGCAGAAATGGCGAGCGCATCGCTTTCACCATCAATGCCACACCCGGCGATCAGGTCCGCATCGACATGGCGCAGATCGCTGCCCAGCAGCTGCAGGAAGCCGGTCTGGACGTGAAGGCCCATGTGCCTGCCGAGGGCATTGATTGGGGCGGTCAGGAATGCTGCATCATCGGCTGGGGTTCTCCCTTTGATGCCGACGATCACACCTACAAGGTCTTTGGCACCGATGCAGGCGCCAACTACTCCGGCTACTCCAACGAAAAAGTAGACGAGTATCTGAAACTGGCCCGTCAGACCGATGACGAAGCCCAGCGAGCCGAATATTACAAGCAGTTCCAGATCGCCATGGCAGAAGCACCTGCCTACACCTTCTTCTGCTACATTGATGCCATGTATGTGGGCGATACAGCCATTAGCGGCATTGATACCGATACCGTTCTGGGCCACCACGGTGTGGGCATTTTCTGGAATATTACCGATTGGACCATCGAATAATGGCAAGAAATGAACTTCTGAAAATTGAACACCTGTCCGTGGACATCCGTACCACGGCAGGGACTGTCCATGCCGTCCGGGATGTGAGCCTTGCGCTCCATCCCGGCGAAGTGCTTGCTGTGGTCGGTGAAAGCGGCTGCGGCAAGAGCATGCTCTGCAAGACCATCATGAAGCTGCTGCCCAAGTCTGCCAAAATCAAAAGCGGCAGTATCCTTGCAAACGGTGCGGACATCACAAATTATTCTGAGCGGGACATGCGAAAGCTCCGGGGCAAGCTGTTTTCCATGATTTTTCAGGACCCTATGACGGCTCTGAACCCCACCATTCCCATCGGCAGACAGATCGCCGAGGCGGTTCTGATCCATCAGCCGAAACTGTCCAAGCAGGCGGTCTATGACCGGGTCATTGAACTGATGGAACTGGTGGGCATTGAACAGCCCCATGAGCGGTACAAGCTGTATCCCTACAACTTCTCCGGTGGTATGCGCCAGAGAAGTGTTCTGGCTATGGCTTTGGCCGCCAACCCAAAAATCCTGCTGGCAGATGAGCCGACCACCGCCCTGGATGTGACCTTTCAGGCGCAGATTCTGGACCTGCTGAAAGAAATTCAGCAGAAATTGGGCACTGCCACCATTCTGGTTTCCCATGATCTGGGTGTAGTGGCAAGATGTGCCGACCGGGTGGCCATTATGTATGCCGGCAAGATCGTGGAGATCGGCACGGCAGAGGAAATCTACTACGATCCCCGCCATCCCTACACATGGGGTCTGATGCAGGCATTGCCCGCTCTCAACAAGGGTGCATCGGAGCTGAAAACCATCCCCGGCATGCCCCCTACCCTCATTGATCCCCCCAAGGGCGATGCCTTCGCCTGCCGAAACGAATATGCTCTGGCAATTGATTATGAGGAGCAGCCGCCTATGTTCCAAATTACAGATACCCATTTTTCCGCCACATGGCTGCTGGATGAGCGCGCCCCCAAGATCACACCGCCCATAGGAGGGAATGCCAATGTCTGAGATACTTTTGGATGTGCAGCACCTCTCCCATGTGTTCAAGCTGAGTAAGCACGCGATCATCAAGGCTGTGGATGATGTGTCCTTCCGGATGAAAAAGGGCGAAATATTCGGCTTGGTGGGCGAAAGCGGCTCGGGAAAATCCACCGTTGCCCGGTGTATCATGAACATTTACAAGCCCACCGCAGGTGCAGTCCTCTATAACGGGATCAATATCTGCGACAGAAAAGCATTCCGCAAAAGCCGCAAGCAGCTGGAAGCGGAGCGGCAGATCATTTTCCAGGATTCCACTTCCAGTCTGAATCAGAGAATGACCGTGGCGGATATTATCGCCGAACCTATGGTCATCCACCATGTAAAGCCCCCCAGAGGTACCCTCCGGGCAGAGGCAGAGTTCCAGCTTTCCTATGTGGGCATGGATGCTTCTTATCTGGACAAATACCCTTCCGAACTCTCCGGCGGTCAGCGGCAGCGGGTCGCCATTGCCAGAGCCCTCTCCATGGAACCGGAGCTGCTGGTAGCAGATGAGCCGGTGGCTTCTCTGGATGTTTCCATTCAGGCGCAGATCATCAACCTCTTCCGCCATTGCAACCGGGATCACAACTGCTCCATTTTGTTCATCGCCCACGATCTTTCCATGGTGGAATACCTCTGTGACCGGGTGGGTGTCATGTACCGCGGCAAGCTGGTGGAAGTGGCTCCCACAAAGGAATTGTACGAAAATCCTCTGCACCCCTACACCCAAGCCCTGCTGTCTGCCATTCCTATGCCCGATCCCATTGCGGAACGGAGCAAAAAGCGGATGGATTTTGATGAACTTTCCTTTGACCGGGATGGTATTTTGGTGGAAGTCAGCCCCGGACATTTTGTACTGGGAAAGGAGGGCAAACGATGAGAAGAAATCCTTTCCTGTATTACGGCAAGAAACTGCTGGTGTTTTTACTCAGTGTTCTGATCTTATCCATGGCGGTTTTCTGCATCTCCCGCCTTGCTCCCGGTGATCCGCTCATGAGCTACTACGGCGAACGGGTGGAGAAAATGAGTGTGGAAGAAAAGTTGGAAGCCCGGGAAAAGCTGGGGCTGAACGATCCCATCCACATCCAGTA
>JAZNFJ010000052.1:0-5332 GCA_045589035.1 Candidatus Avilachnospira sp.
ACGGAAATCGTCAGTATTCGTTTCAGTTTTTCCATGGCGACCTCCTTAGAAGCGGAAATACAGGAAGGGATTGAAGGACCCATCCACCAGACAGGCAGTCACCAGCACCACCATGACCATCACAAACAAGGGCTGCAGCAGGACAGAAATTCTCGTTCCGTTCAGCTTCTGCGCCAGCATTTTGGGCAGAGGGGTTGCACCCACAAGGGCAAAGGCCATCAGAATGCCGTAGCTGCGCAGGTAATAAGCGGTGGTTTCATTCCAAAGGGGCAGTCCACCCAGACCGAACATCCGCCCCACCTCCGCTGCCGCATCGGCAGCGGTGGCGCTGTGGAACAGCACAAAGCCCAAAACCGTCGCCAGCAGCATATAGCCATGGCTGAGAATGGGGTTTTTCAAATGCTTGCCCAGCCAGAATTTCTCCACCAGCAGCAAAATGGCATAGTACAGACCCCACAGGAGGAAGTTCCAGTTGGCACCGTGCCAGATGCCTGTGAGCATCCAGACCACCAGCACATTCCGCAGCCATTTTCCTTTGGAAACGCGGCTGCCGCCCAGAGGGATATACACATAGTCCCGGAACCAGGTGCCCAGACTCATATGCCATCGCCGCCAGAATTCCGTCACGGACTTGGACAGGAAGGGATAATTGAAGTTTTCCAGAAAATGGAAGCCCATCATGGTGCCCATGCCGATGGCCATATCGGAATAGCCGGAGAAATCAAAATAAATCTGCAGCGCATAGGCAATGGCACGGAGCCAGGAGAACACCACGCTGCCCTCTGCCACAGACAGTTCTGCCAGCTGACCCAAAGTATTGGCAAGCAGCACCTTTTTGCCCAGACCCACAGCAAATCGCAGCACACCGCTGCTGACCATATCGCTTTCCAGCTGACGGCCGCGCAGTTCCCGATCCACATCGCTGTAGCGGACGATGGGACCTGCGATCAGCTGGGGGAACAGGCACAGATAGGTGGCATAGGATGCCAGATTCTTCTGCACCTTGGTATCCCCCCGATAGGCATCGATGACATAGCTCATGTTCTGGAAGGTGTAGAAACTGATACCAATGGGCAAAGCCAGATGGAGCAGGGGGATGTCTGTACCCAGAATGCCGTTGACCGCGCCGATGAGAAAATCGGCATACTTAAAAAACAGCAAAAAAGCAAGGTTCCAGACAATACCGCTGACCAGTATTCCCTTGCTGCCGGGTCTTTTCTCAAAGCCCAGTCCGTGAAGCCAGCCCACAAAGGCGGAGATCAGAAGCAGGATCAGATACTTCGGCTCACCGGAGGCATAAAACACGATACTGGCTGCCAGCAGTACATGGTTTTTCAGCTTCCACGGCACCAGATAGTACAACCCCATGGTGATGGGCAAAAACAGATATAAAAATGTAATACTGGAAAACAGCATGGCATTCTCTCCTGAAAGCATACTGCCATGGCGAGTGGCTGACACTCGCCATGGCAGCGGTCAGATATTCTTAAGCACCAAAAATGGTATCGAAGTTGGCGGAAATGGCTTCAGCCATAGCCTCGGTGGTCATGACACCGACCACATACTTGCCGTTGGTGCGAACCCAGCTGGTTTCGGGCTGGACGCAGACCCACTTCATGGGATCCTGCAGTTCTTCCATGTCGGCAACGATAGCTTCCGCATCCGCACCTTCAGGCAGCTCCACCAGAACCACCTCGTGAGCGATGGCGTTGATCATGGGCATGGAAACCACAGCATACGCGCCTTCGGTTTCGGGAATACCATAGTAGTTGTAAGCATCGGAAGTGATCTCAACGGTGCCGACCATCATCTCATCGTTGATGTTGGCAACCAGCTGGTCCATCAGTGCGGACAGCTCATTGAGCTTCTCTTCGGGCATGTACTCAATTTCGATCTCGGTTTCTTCTTCAACATCCACCTCGGGCATCACTGCAGGCATATCCTCTTCAGGCATTTCGGCAGGCTTGTCGCCGCAGGCCACAAAGCACACAGCCAGAGCCAGAACCAGCAGCATGACGATCCATTTTTTCATAATTATGTTTCCTCCAAATTTGTTTTTATAACCGTGGATCAGATCCACACAGTCTTACAGACGAATAAAACGGGACTTTGTTCCCGGTCATTCCATAATTTCATAGGAAAAATTTTCAAATTTCAGTCTGGTGCCGTCGGTGATTCCATCGGGCAGCAGAAAGATGGCCGTCTGTCTTGTTTCGCCGCCATCGCTGACCAAAACTGCGTAATCGCCGCAAATCTCCTGCACCGTCAGATAAATTGTTTCCAAAAAATCACCCCGCTCCGCGTTATTGTAGCATGAATCGAGCCGGAATGGTACATATTAATGAAAAAAGGAGGCATTTTTTATGGACAAAGACACCGTACAGCTGCTGGGCGACTGCACCGCCGGCATTGAAATGGCCGTTTCCACTCTGGATGGGGTGCTGCCCAATGTGAAAGACCAGACTTTGCGGAAGAAAATTCAAGACAGCATCCACACCCATCGGGACATTCGCAATCAGACCGTTGCCATGCTCCATGAAATGGGCGGGCAGGAAAAGCAGCCGCCCCTCATGGCAAAGGGCATGTCCTGGCTGAAAACCAACACCAAATTCGCCTTCGGTGCCGATGATACAGCGGCGGCAGAACTGGTCGCCAACGGCTGCGACATGGGTGTCCGTTCTCTCTGCAAGAGCCGCAACCGTTATGCCGGCGCGGACATTCAAGCCAAGCAGCTGGCCGAACAGCTGATCGACTGCGAGGAGCAGCTCTCCGCCGGCATGCGGCCTTATATGTAAGGCTGCACGTTAAGGCTGCATCGCCTGCGGCGATGCCAATAGAAAAGCGGATTGCCACGGGCTCTCAGCCCTCGCAATGACACCTTAATCTCGGTCATTGCGAGCAGCGAAGCTGCGTGGCAATCCGTTTATGCCTCAGTCTCCATAAATATTTCTTCCGTCTTTTGCTGGGCTTCGATCAGCATTTGCTCCGCCAGTCCATAGTTTTTCTCTTCCATCGCCCTGATTGCCACAGTAACTACCCTGAATAACGTCAAATACATTTCTTTATAATCGCCTTCGTACTGTTTTTCTTCCACTAAACGCCCTCCCTTTTTTGGTAATACCAAATTTATTTCATTATATTTGGTATTGCCAAAAATAACAACTCCTTTTTGACATATACTCATAGCAATCGGAGGTGAGGGTCACGAACACCAGAAAATTAGAATTGGGAAACCGAAATCTCATCGGCGCAAGAGTTACGGAAGCAAGAAAAGCCAGAGGCATGACCCAAGCCGAACTGTTGGCAAAGCTGCAGCTTTCCGGGTTGGAAATCAGTTCCCCTGCTTTGTCCTTGCTGGAAGGCCAAAAGCGGCCTGTTTCGGATTTTGAACTTAACGCACTTGCCGATATCCTCCAAGTCAGCGTCAATTGGTTGCTTGGAAGAGAAGAATAAACACCCTTGTTTGCATGCAGTCAAACGAGGGTGTTTTTATTTTGATAAAAGCAGAATAACCAATAAAAGACCGCCCCGCTGGTGCAGGGCGGTTTGATTTTTACTTTGCGTATTCCACAGCCTTGGTTTCGCGGATGACATTGACCTTGATCTGACCGGGGTATTCCAGTTCAGACTCGATCTTCTTTGCCAGTTCGCGGGCCAGGAGGATCATGTTGTCCTCGGTGACCTCCTCGGGCTTGACCATGATACGAACCTCACGGCCTGCCTGGATGGCATAGGACTTATCCACACCGGGGAAGGAGCCGGTCAGTTCTTCCAGCTTCTCCAGACGGCGGATGTAGTTTTCCACATTTTCGCGTCTTGCACCGGGACGGGCAGCGGAGATGGCATCGGCAGCCTGCACCAGGCAAGCGATGACCGTCTGGGCTTCCACATCGCCATGGTGTGCCTCGATGGCATGGATGACGGCGGGAGATTCCTTGTACTTGCGGGCCAGTTCCACACCCAGCTGCACATGGCTGCCTTCCATTTCGTGGTCCACAGACTTACCCAGGTCATGGAGCAGACCGGCGCGCTTGGCGAGGGTCACATCCAGACCCAGTTCGCTGGCAAGCAGACCGGCGATATGGGCAACTTCGATGGAGTGGTTCAGCACATTCTGGCCGTAGGAAGTACGGTACTTCTGACGACCCAGCAGCTTGACCAGTTCGGGATGCAGGCCATGGATACCGGTTTCGAAGGTTGCCCGTTCGCCCTCGGTCTTGATGGTCTGATCCACTTCGCGGCGAGCCTTTTCCACCATGTCCTCAATACGGGTGGGATGGATACGGCCGTCCACAATGAGTTTTTCCAGCGCCAGTCTTGCCACTTCGCGGCGGACGGGATCAAAGCTGGAAACGGTGATGGCTTCGGGGGTATCGTCGATGATCAGATCGACACCGGTGATGGTTTCCAGAGTACGAATGTTACGACCCTCACGGCCAATGATACGGCCCTTCATTTCGTCATTCGGCAGGGGTACAACGGAAACAGTAGCTTCGGCTGCATGGTCTGCAGCGCAGCGCTGGATGGCAGTGCCAATGATCTCGCGGGCAAGCTGATCGGCCTGATCCTTCAGATCATTCTCGATCTCCTTGATCTTCATGGCACTTTCATGGCGCATTTCGGATTCGATGTTCTGCAGCAGGTAGTTCTTGGCTTCTTCCTGGCTCAGGCCGGAGATCTTCTCCAGAACTGCCATCTGGCTGGCCTTCAGGGCGTTCACTTCTTCCTGGGTAGCGGCAACATTGGCCAACTTCTTGGCCAGTTCCTCTTCCTTCTTCTCGTGGGCGTCCATTTTCTTATCGAGGGTTTCCTCTTTTTGCTGCAGACGGCGTTCCTGCTTCTGCAGGTCGGAGCGGCGCTCCTTCATTTCGCGGTCGTTTTCGGTTCGAGATTTATGAATTTCTTCCTTGGCTTCCAGCATCATTTCGCGCTTTTTGCTCTCTGCGCTCTTGATGGCTTCATTGACGATGCGGCGCGCCTCTTCTTCGGCGCTGCCGATCTGCTTTTCGGAAACTTTCTTGCGGTAGGTGATACCGACAAGGAAGAAAATAATACCACTGACCACAAATGCTGCTGCGGCCACGGCAATGGCTAATGTCAAGCTCATCATAATCTGCAAACCCACCTCCTTCTTTTGAATTTGGGATGATTGGGTGAAAGACAAAGGCAATATTTGTGTTCCCCTAAAACACAGAATCGCCATACTACTCTCAATTGTATATTTTAATGGTTTTCTTTGCTACTGTCAAGGCAAAAAGGAGCAAAGAAAACAAATAAAATTCCCCCTGCACCGAATGGTGCAGGGGGGTTGGTATAAGAAGAAATTATCCAA
>JAZNFJ010000053.1:0-10297 GCA_045589035.1 Candidatus Avilachnospira sp.
AATGGTTACATCCTTATCTTGACTTGCTTGTTCGATCGTATTCTCAAAGAACATCTTCATTTGTTCAAGGCAAGCAAGGGAATCAGATCGATACTCGTAAAGAAAAGAAGCATTTTGTGCAATGGTATTGACGGAGGTGCCGCCTTCAATCAGCCCCACATTGAATGTGGTCTTACTCCCATCTTCCTGAGGTACCTCATAACGATTAAGACTGCAAATCAACTCCGCTGCGGCACAGATCGCGTTTCGCTTTCCAAAGGCAGTGAAGGAATGTCCTCCTTCGGTTCCTACGGATACCTTGTACCGATGAGATCCAACGCACTTGGTAATCAGTTCGTCATACCGACCGTCAAAGGTATAAACACGGCTGATCCTGCCCTCGTAGTCTGTCATGATTTGTCTGACACCTTTTAGATTTCCAAGTCCCTCTTCACAGGCATTGGCAACAAACAGAATTCCGCATTTGGGCTTTTTGTTACTTTGAATAATGTGTTTGATCACCATTAGCATCATGGTCAGGCAGATGGCATTGTCACCGATGCCGGGAGAATAAATCCGATTTTCCTCCTGTTTGTAGGGCATCGGCTCGGTCAGATCCGGAAAAACTGTGTCCGTATGCGCCAGGAATAGAACAATATCATTGTTATTGGTGCAATTTACAGGATAAACCACATTGCAGGCAGCATCAATATATACGCCCTCTGCCCCGTGCTTCACCAGCCAATCCTTACAGAATTTCGCTCTCTTTTCTTCATGATGAGAAGGTGCAGGTATTTTGCAGATTTGTTCCAAAAGTTCCAAGGTTTCAGCAAGAGAGATCGTCGGCAGGTTGATTGCAGCATCCTTCAACTCATTCACGAGCCTTTCTTTGTGTATTCTCTTAAATTATAGTGCCGTTTCGGCAACAATGCAAGAAAATTGACATTTCATAAAATATGAAATGTATTGTGGATTTGCGTTTATGGACTATATCAGATTTAACCGATATACTGAACAAAAACAACTAAGAGGCGAAGGAATAATGACAGACAGCAACAAAAAATCCGTTGCGATCATTTTGATCGCATGGCTTGCGTATCTGATTTCTTACATCGGCAGGTCTGATTATAGTGCGTGCATTTTGGAGATTGTTAACGAAACCGGTGTCCCCAGAGCAGCGGCAGGTATGGTATCATCCGTTTTTGCCCTGTGCAACGCATTTGGTCAGCTTGCAAGCGGCTTTGTGATGCGGAAGATTTCCCCCATTAAGGTGATTAGTGTTGAACTGTTCACTGTTGCCGTTATTAATTTTATCTTCCCGATTGTAGACAGCTTTTCGGCAATGGCAGTCATTTGGGGTGTGAACGGCGCTATGCAGGCAACACTTCTTTGCGGTATCACACAGATTTTTGCAAACACATTAAAAGAGCCCTATTTGTCCCGCGGTGCCATTCTGATGAATACCATCGGCGCGGCAGGTGGCCTGTTTAACTACATACTCTCCTGGATCATGATTCGATTCTTTCATTGGCGCATTGTGTTCTTCACTGTGTCGGCCATGTTGCTTATTCTTGGTGTTATCTGGATCACCGTAATGCCCAGATACTGCAAACAGGAAAAGGGATCCGCTGTCAGAACAGAAGAAAGAAAGGAAAAAAATTCTGCCGTACCGCTATACAAAATTCTCTGTTCTCATGGTACAATTTATGTAATTATTGGCACCTTCTTTGTAGGCGGACTTCGGGAGAGTGTATCTCTGTGGATCCCCTCCTTTATGAGTGAGAATTTTGGCCTTAGTACAAGTCTGTCTACCATTGTAACTGCTGCCGTACCGTGCATTCAGGTCTTTGGTGCATTTCTGGCAGGGTGGGTTGGCCGCAGGACTCGCACCCTGCACCTGCCGGCCTGTATCTCGTTTTCTGTTTCCACACTCTGCCTGCTATTGATCCGCGTGCTTGGAAATGCAAGTCCGTTTTTAGCAATTATGATGTTTGTAATCAACGCTGTCAGCATGACTGCTGCACTCACATTCCTTCTGAGCCTGTTCCCTGTCCGATATGCCGAAAAGTCAAATATCGCCATGCTGGTGGGTATTATCAATTTTTCGGTTCATGCAGGCGATTTTGCTGCGTCTGTCGGTATCGGTTGGTTGTCCCAGTTTGGTGGATGGAGTTATACATTTATTGCCCTATGTGCCGGTGCTGCCATAGGTGGCATCGTGTGCCTGCTTGGCGGAGTTATCTGTTTGAAGGAGTCGACAAACAATGTCACGACAGGAGTATAAAGATCAGAACTTCTGGATCACCCATACCATCGAAGAAGATGGGCCGCACCCTACGATCCCTCACGACCACTACGATGACAGTTTTTGCATCTCCATTATTCTGGAAGGTGGCGGTACATGCTATGTAGAAGGCATTGCCTATCCCCTGTCTGCAGGTACCATTATGGTCATATCTCCTGATGAGATTCGTTATTTTCAGCTGTCACAATCCGGTCGACATGAACGCATTACCCTTTACTTTTCCAGAACCATTGTGACTTCCCTCTGGGGTTATGAGATGCCGCTGCTGGAAGGTTTCATTTCCAAGCCTTCTCTTATTGGCAACTGGTTTACACAGGAACATTACGATGTGCAAAATGTACAGACCATAATCAATCAATTGCATCATACAATTAAATCAGAAATGACTATGAAGAGTCCAAGACTCCATTTGCTGATACTGCAATTACTGTTTGCACTTTATGATTCCAGTAAGGAAGCAGCGATACTGCCACCAATACAAAAACAGGATCTGGCTGTTCAGGAAATCTGTGCATATATCAAAACGCATATAAACGAAGAACTCTCTCACGAATTTTTCCAGAAGCATTTCTTTGTGAGCCATCATTTGCTGACAAAGCGATTTCCCCAGCAGACCGGTATGACCTTATCGAAATATATTACCACCAAGCGACTGATGCAGGCTGCATCTCTGATCCGGGAAGGACAAAGATGTGAACATGCTGCATTCCATGCCGGATTTAATTCCTACTGTCATTTTTACAAGGAGTTTGTCAAACATTTCGGCATGTCTCCAACGAAATATTTTAAGTGCAGATAATATAAGAGCGGGACGGTTAACCGTCCCGCTCACTTGTTTTAACAAATTGGCAGAAGCAAAGTCATATCTTCTTCCAGAACAGCTCCGTTCAGCTGGTTGGCACTTTGAATATCTGAAACTGTTGTTCGATATTGTTTTGCCAGATCCCATAATGCAGTACCAGAGTCTGCGTTCCGTACAATCAAAGCCGGTCGTCTGCTGTTATCTTCCGCTTCGGCATCAACTGTTCCGCCGAACAGGGTTTTCGGCTTCTCCTTGGAATAGCATCCAATGGTAATCTGTGCGGAACATCGTGCTTCCACGCCGCCTGCATCTGCTGTAGAAAACACTTCTCCTGTGGGAATTCCGGATGCATGACAGGATGCTTGCCCGGAAAGTTCGAAAGGCTGTCTTGCTTCAGCTCTTCCGGACAACGCACAGAGCATGCCGCTATCATCGTAGCCAAGCACACGGATGACTGCCGGGAGTTTGACATCTGCTTGCTCACCGTTTCTCACGATTTCGGGAAAATCCCAATACACATTGGTATCCAGAACTTCACGCAAATTGCCGGAGATCCTCTGTCGGACAGTTTGCATATAGTTCTGCCGATCCAGACAGCCATCAAAAGACATTTCTTTCCACTGAGGATGCAACTCCCCTTTTGTGTAATAGGCGTCTTCAATCACCGTCACGGTCTGCTGACCATATACGGTGCATTGGGCGAGCAGATTGATACTGATGGGGATCTGCATTCCCTCGGCAATGACGGATGAATCCACATCGTAGCCCGTAGCGGCAATCTGAACGGCAGCCGTTTCCTGATCATAATCACCGCGAAGTTCACAATACTGTGAAAACGGAAAGTTTTGCTCGTGCAGATATAATGTATGATTATCGGAAAGGTACAGCAGTTTGCATCGCAGTGTACCCTTAAATACCGCCTTATTGCCGATTAGTTTTTCATCAGACAATTCCGGGACACAATGAAACCAGTAGATTTGAAACACCGGCGGTCTTCCGGTTGGAATTTCCAAAGTATCATTGAGTGCAAAGGATTTTTCTCCTGTTTCCCGAGGAAGAATGGTACTGTAAGCAGCTTCTTTGATTTCCAGACCTGGGATTACTTCCTTCAATTCATACTGATCGTCCGAAGCATCTTCATAGGCATGGATCTCACATCCAAGATTAACACGCAGCATTGCCTTCCTGGAGTTGATCATTCTGGCATCAACGGAACGGATACGAACTGAGCAGATCACCTGAGCGGATGCGGTCAATGCAGGATGGTCAAATTTGACTGTGAACGGAATATAGACCTCCAGCTTTCTGGGATAGGTCTGATCTTCCGGTATGTAGAGAATGACTCCCTTCACTCCGCCCGCAACTGTCATACTGCCATCTCTGCAGTCCTTGCCGCGCAATACTGCATCCGCGCAGCTGTCTGCAATTGCTGCAATATCCGGATAGCTATCCGGCACAATAATTTCGGCTGTTTCTTCCTGAAAACGGGTATCGCGGACTACATTCCGCAGAAAATGATAAGTCTGACTTTGAAAGCCAAGCTCCATAAGCCTCACTCCTTGTATGTTCTGTTATACTATACGCGAAGTGGGACAAGGATATGATAGAAATCTAGTGACAGACAAGCAGACCAATGGTAATGAGTCCTGCACCGATCAGCAATCTGATCAGCCATGGCTCAAACAGGCAGGACAGTACAAACCCGATACCGGCTGCAAGAAGAATAATGTTCCATTTCCCCCGATGATACATACGACCGCCTCCTTACTCTAATTTTATGGCCCGAAACGAAAAAAGTTCCGCCGAAGATCAACTTCAGCGGAACTTTTTATTTGAGTTCCCATGGTTTAATTTCTTTTGCCTTTTCATACAGCCTGACATAGCTTTCGTACCTGGTGGGCTGGATCAAGCCATTTTCTACAGCATCTCTGACCCGGCAGCCGGGTTCCTTCAGATGAGAGCAGTCATGAAACTGACACTGGCCCAGATATGGTGCAAAGTCACCAAAGGCATACTGGAGATTCTCTTTCAGAATAATTTCCATCTGTTCTGTATCAAAAGAAGAAAATCCCGGCGTATCGGCAACAAAGGTATTATCATCCAAAGCAAACAATTCAATGTGTCTTGTAGTGTGGCGGCCTCTGCCCAGTTTTTCGGAAACTTCGCCGGTTTCGATGGACAGATCCGGTTTTAAACAGTTGAGAATGCTGCTCTTTCCGACGCCGGAATTTCCGGAGAAAGCCACTATCTTGCCGAAGATCAATTCTCTCAGGCGATCAATCCCCTCTCCGGTCACGGCGCTGGTCATAACAACATCATATCCGGCTTTTGTGTAGATATCCTTGAGGGAATTTCCCGGTTTCAGATCACTTTTGTTCACACAGATCACGACCGGAACATTCTGATCACCTGCGATGGCGGTAATTCTGTCGATCAAGAATGGCTCCGTAACCGGAATGACCTCTGACACAAGCAGAATGAGCATATCCAGATTGGCTACCGCAGGTCGGACAAAACTGTTTTTTCGCGGTTTGATCTGCTCCAGCATGCCTTTTCTGTTTTCGATGGAGATCTCCACCCAGTCCCCCACAAGAGGGGTAATCCCCTCTTTGCGGAAGCGGCCGCGGGCCTTGCACTCTATCAGCCCTTCACTGGTCTGAACATAGTAAAAACCACTTAATGCTTTAATAATTCTTCCGGAAATCAATACAGTATTTCTCCTCCGTCAAAATCGTAGGACATACTTCTCCAAAGGGCACCGTTGATATAGACATCAATCTGATGAATACCGGCGCCGTCAAGGGCGATGGGAATCTGATGATTGGACACAGTGGCAGGATCGACTTCAAATTCATCCTGTCTGACACCATCCATAAACACGGCAACACGCATGATATCTTCCAGATCGGGAAGGACAAGATTGATAATTCTGGTTACAGGCATTCCGGGGAAATCGGTCACATTTTCACCCAGCGGGTCATCAGTCTGCTCATCTTCCTCTTCCATAGAGCCAGTGGAAACCTGCAGATTGATGATCGTACCTTCCTTCACCATTTCATCCTGCTGGATACTCTGGAAAATGACGGTGCCTTCCGGCTCATCACTGTCCACATAGGTGACATCATATTTCAGATTTGCCTCTGTCAGTTTATCGATTGCGCGGGTTTCCTTTAATCCGAGCAGTCCCGGAACAGGTGTCAGCTTGATTTCCGGACCGGTGCTTACTATGAGCGTTACCACCTGTCCGGCAGACAATGCTTCACCTACAGAGGGTTCGGTCCGGATTACGCAGCCATCAGGAATCAAATCGCTTGCCTCATACAGAAGTTCCACGTCAATATCAAGCAGCAGGTTATCCAAAATGGTCGTCGCGTTCTGGACTGTCTGGCTGACCAGATCCCGCATGGAATCGGTGGAAGGACCAGAAGAAACTGTCAGCGAAATGGAAGATCCGGATTTCGCCATACGTTCTCCCTTGGGACTCTGGCTGATGACATATCCGGGCTCGATATTATCGCTGGGGATCCACTCTCCAATGAAGATATTGAACTGAGGATAGGCACTGTGGTTGATACCTTCTGCATATTCACCGACGAAATCGGGCACTTCAACCTCGACTGTACTGGTAAAAATATCAGACAGGAAGAAAGAATACAGGAAGTATCCAATACCGAAAATTGCCAACGCAATGCAGATGATGCCCGCGATCAAACCGGCAGAACTGCGTTTTTTTGCTTTCGAAGATGTACGGGGCTGCTTTGTTGCAACCGTGCTCTTGCCGTGAACGGTGCGTTCTGCCACCGTCTGAGGTGCAGTCACAGGTTCCTCAGGGACAACGGGAGCAGGTTCGGCTGCCAGGTTGATGTTGGGATTCTTTCTGAATTCGTCCAGTTCCCACAGCATATGCTCGGCGCTTTCATATCGCTCATCCAGATCTGCGCACATGGCACGCATGGTGATCTGCTCAATTCCCAGAGGTATCTGGGGCTGAAGAACACGGGGCATAACAGCCTGCGCGTTGATATGTTGAATTGCAACAGATACAGGCGTTTCGCCGTCAAAAGGCGGGCGGCCGGTCAGCATTTCGTACATCACGACACCCAGAGAGTACAGGTCGGAGCGGTAATCGATTTTGCCGCCCTTTGCCTGTTCCGGGGAAATGTAGTGTACAGAACCCAGCGCCTCTCTGGTCAATGTACTCTGAGCAGAAGAAACCCTTGCAATACCAAAGTCCGCGACTTTCACACTGCCGTCTTTGAGGATGATGATATTATGAGGTTTAATATCGCGGTGAATGATCCCTCGACCGTGGGCATGCTCCAGGGCCTTTGCAATTTGGGTGGCAAAATGCAGAACTTCTCTCCAGTTCAGCGCACCCTTCTGCTCCATATACTGCTTTAAGGTGATACCCTCAATGAGTTCCATGACAATATAGTCGATATTGTCAGAGTGGGAAACATCATAAACATTAATGATATTGGGATGAGACATCATCGCTACAGCCTGGGATTCTGCATGGAATCTGCGGCGGAACTCCAGATCCTGAGAAAGATCGTCCTTCAATATCTTAATGGCAACGATTCGGTTCAGACGATGGCAGCGAGCCTTGTAAACAACGGCCA
This sequence comes from Candidatus Avilachnospira sp., assembly GCA_045589035.1. Lineage (GTDB taxonomy): Bacteria > Bacillota > Clostridia > Oscillospirales > Oscillospiraceae > Avoscillospira. Next base: position 7,709 of record JAZNFJ010000053.1, read on the forward strand.
TACCACCGCTTCCAATTGCTTCCAGTATCTCATATCGATTATCAAGCAGCCTGCCTATGTAATTATCCATAAGTAGCTCCAAACCGATTACTCGGTCCGTCCTGTTGCGGCCGACGGACGCCGAAATATAGAAAAGAGGTCAGACGCAGACCAGTACGATGGTCACATTGTCCGGCGAACCTCTGAAATTAGCAACTTTCATCAATCGATGGCAGCATTCTTCTTTTTTCGAACCGTGAACAACCTCAAAAAGAATCTCCTGATTGGAGAGAAGATTGGACAGTCCGTCAGAGCAGAGAAGAATGTTATCGCCTTTTGTTAAAATTTGATGGTACAGGTCACATTCCACATCAGCTTCTGTGCCGACGGCGCGGGTAATCAGGTTTTTGCCCGGATGATTTTTTGCAGCCTCCCGGGACAGTTCCCCTCGTTGCACCATCAGTTCCACTAAGGAATGGTCAGTAGTGATCGCTGTCACGCCGCCCTCATTGAGCAGATATGCACGGCTGTCACCAACATGGATCACCGTAAGATGATCCTTCTGGATGAATGCAGCCACAAGGGTTGTGCCCATACCTTCATATTCTTCGCTGATTTGAGATTGCTCAAACACAGCTTTATTGGCAAGTTCCAGCGAGTCTTTCAGCATCTGATCGATGCGCTCCTGCTTCATACCGGAACGAACGGTGCGTTTTACTTCTTCGGTGAAAACTTCGACCGCCATCTTGCTTGCAATGTTGCCGGAGCGGGCACCGCCCATGCCGTCGCAAACAAGGACAAGAAGCTGATCTTTGCTGAGTTTTTCGATGGCATAGTCGTCCTGATTTTGGGATCGTACCATGCCGGTATCCGTCAAGCCCCAGGCCTGCATCGTCATCCCTCCTTGTTGGTTTCGTATTTGCGCCGCAGTTGTCCGCAGGAGGCATCGATATCGCTTCCTAATGTGCGCCGAACTGTGGCAGGTATACCATGCCGCTCCAGTTCCTGCTGGAATTCCATAACAGCCTTGCGGGTACTGGGCTTCAGAGGACTTTCTTCAATATTATTAAGTGGTATCAAATTTACATGCGCTGCGATGCCGCTGAGTTTAGCGGCAAGGGTTTGCGCGATTTCTTTGCTGTCGTTTACATCGCGAATCATCGCATATTCGAATGAAATTCGACGACCGGTCTTTTCAAAATAAACCCTGCAGGCCTCTAAAAGAGCCTCAATATTGTATTTTTTATTTACCGGCATCAGCTTTGTCCGGATCTCATCCAGCGGAGCATGGAGGGATACAGAAAGTGTCAACTGCAGCTTTGCCTCAGCAAGCTGATAGATGCGATCGACCAGACCACAGGTAGAAAGGCTGATATGCCGCATACCGATGTTCATGCCATCCGGGCTGTTAATCAGTTCCAGAAAACGAAGAACGGTATCATAATTATCCAGGGGTTCTCCAATACCCATCAGAACGATGTTGGAAATCTCCAGACCAGAGTCCAGCGAGGAAAACAGTACCTGATCCACCATCTCAGAAGGTGTAAGCCGTCGAACAAGGCCACCTTTTGTGGATGCACAGAAGGCGCAGCCCATGGCACAGCCAACCTCTGATGAAATGCAGATGGAATTGCCGTGTCGGTACCGCATCAGAACAGACTCCACACAGTTGCCATCCCGGAGCCGCCACAGGTACTTAATCGTGCCATCCTTCTGGGATTCCTGCTTCCGCACTACCTGCGGTACAGTAATGTAAAAAGCATCATCAAGTTTCTGCCGTAATGTTTTGGAAAGATTGGTCATTTCATCAAAACTGCGGCAGCCCTTGTGGAGCCAGGTAAAAACCTGCTTTGTACGAAACCCAGGCTCTCCCATGGCTTTCAATGCTTCTGATAATTCAGTTTGGTTGAAGGATTTAATATCCTGCTTCATTGATTTCTCCTTAGTTTACAAATAAAGAAACCATCCGTCCCATGAATACTGGGCAGTAAGGTCAGCATTCCGGTTTCTTCACCTTCCAGCCCGGAAGGCAGCGGGAACGGTTCAAGGGAGAATTCCGGATGGTGCTCCAAAAACCACTGGATCACATCCTCGTTCTCGCGCTTCAGAACGGTGCAGGAACTGTAAAGCAAGACACCACCGGGCTTTACATACTGGCAGAGCTGATCGACAATCCGTTTCTGTATGTCCGGTAATTTTGCCAGTTCCTGCAGGTTTTTATAGCGTATATCCGGCTTTTTCCGGATGACGCCAAGACCGGAACAAGGAACATCCGCAATCACCGCATCCATCGCCCCAATCCAGTCAGCGACAGGCTTGGTTGCATCCTGAAGTGTCGGTTCCATGATGGTAATATGCAGACGCGCTGCACCTTTTTTCAGTAACTCAATTTTATGGGGATGAATGTCACAAGAGAAAATGCGCCCTTGGTTTTGCATAGCCAATGCGGCAGCAAAGCTTTTTCCGCCGGGAGCGGAGCAGCCGTCAACGATCTTCATTTCAGGTGCAAGTCCGGCTGCTTCTGCTGCCAAACGGGCAGCAGGGTCCTGCACAAAGAACCCGCCCTCCCGGAACAGCTGAATCTGTTCCAGATTACCGTAACCGGAAATT